>JBAIYS010000017.1 GCA_036763105.1 Peptococcaceae bacterium 1198_IL3148
TTGCCCCTTGAGATGCAAGTGGTGTTCCAATCCGGAGGGTCTGGAAAGGAAATATCAGGTGATGTTCAAAGAAGATTTGTGTGTTAACTGTGGCAACTGTATTCCTATTTGTCCCGCCCACATCCATTTTTTTCAGGATGAAGCTGGCAGGCGCCATAGGGTAAACAGAGACATTGACTGTATCGGATGTCGAAAGTGTGAAAGCGTTTGCCCCAAGCAGGCACTGTCGGTGGTGGGTTCAGAAAAAACCATTTCCCAAGTGATGGATATCATCCAGCAGGATATGCCTTTCTACATGAGCTCAGGCGGAGGCATTACGCTGGGGGGAGGGGAAGTGACAGCCCAGCCGGAATTTGCCACCAACCTGTTGACGGAATGTAAACGGCTGGGCATTCACACCGCCATTGAAACCTCAGGCTATGTAAAACAGGAAGCACTGTTGAGAATCGCTGAGTTTACCGATTTATTTCTGTTTGACATTAAGCACATTGATTCCGAGCGACATTATGAACTTACCGGGGTGCACAATGAACGTATTTTGGATAATCTAACGGAGCTGATCCGCCGGGGGTATAATGTCAAAGTGCGGATGCCTTTGATTCGAGGATTGAATGATAGTGAAGATGCCATTGGTAGAACTTTAGAATTTTTGCAGCCCTTTAAAATTTATAAGAACTTTCAGGGCATTGACTTGCTTCCCTATCACAAATTGGGCATCAACAAATACAAGCAATTGGACATGAAATATCCCATTGCCGAAGATTTAAGTTTTAAAGCAGAAGAGTTGGCTAAAATTGAAGAGTTTATCAAGGGTTATGACATCCAGGTGACAGTGATCAGACATTAAATGTATCTACCGGACGGAGGGGTTTTATGAGTGTAGCCGATGAGTTTGACAGAAAACGGATTATTCAGGAGTCGGTGCCTGGCAAGCAGGTTACTCTGGCACACATCATTGCTTCGCCGGTGCAAGAGATATATGAACGGTTGGGCATTGAAGAAAGAGGGGCCATTGGCATATCCACCCTCACCCCCTGTGAGACGGCAATTATTGCAGCGGATATTGCCACCAAGACATCCGGCGTAGAAATTGGTTTTCTTGATCGATTTACCGGTTCGCTGGTGATAGCCGGTGATGTGGCCAGTGTGGAAGAGGCTATGGTGGCCATTAATGACACGCTAGAAAAACTGTTGGGCTTCACGCCGGCCAAGATTACCCGCACATGAAGAAGCGAATTATGATTGTCGGACCAACTCAATGCGGCAAATCTACACTGGCCAAGGTTTTAAACGATGGCAAAGGCCCGTTAAAAAAGACCCAAGAGGTTATTTACGGCAAAAACACCATCGACACACCGGGTGCTTATATTGAAAACGCTTATGCCTATAAATATCTAATTGCAACGGCACAAACCGCATCCCATGTGTTGATGCTGGTTGATCAATGGCGAGTCGCTGAAGTATATCCACCGGGTTTTGCTAAATCCTTTACCTGTCCGGTCATTGGAGTGGTTACTAAGATTGATTTGGCGCCGCACAATGCTCATTTGACAAGACAGCAGTTAAAAAAGATAGGGATTTTAGAACCTTATTTTTGGATATCTTTAAAAGATAATACCGGCGTCAAAGCGTTAAAGGACTATTTAATTAGAAATTAAGAATCGGTTAAAAATCTAGATTCTTCATATATAAATGCATTCTTGATGCTTCAGCAATAAATTGACGTTCAGGAAGGTGGGGTGAGGTCATGAAATTCATCACCGAAATGGAATTGCGAGATCTATACAAAAGAGAACCCTTTACTTCTTATGTGCTGGAGCCAGATGCCAGGATTACACCGGGGGCCCGTCAATTTCTTATGGACAGACGAGTGACGTTGGTACAGGCCCCAATTGGTGATGGCCAAAAAACAAATACCAACCAAGCGCATCAAGTACAGGGGCAGAGAAACCACTGCACCCTGAGATTGCGCAGAACAATGGACCGCATTGAATCTTTATTTCTCCTAGTTGCTGCAGAAATTTTACGCGGAGGAGATGTTGTGTTGTCACAGCAAGTGATGGCACTGGGAAAGTGTTTCCGAAACGTGGGCCAAGCGGAGCGCAAACAGCATCCCCCAGAGGACATTGAGTTTTGGGGATGGTCTGAAGAGGAAATAAAAAGACGAACCCATCACCTGGAAGAGTACGATGATATTAACGAGTTTCACGTCGGCTTGAAAAATGGTAAAGAGATTACGCTACTTAATTATTTGCGCGCTTCCCTCCGTGAGGTGGAACCGGCCATTTTGGAAGTCTACTGGCAGGAGGAACAGCAAGCTTGTTCCCGGCAAGAATTGATTGATAAAGTCAATTTGATCATTAATATCCTCTGCATGATGATGTGGAAGTGTCTAGGGGGGCAAAAGTAACATGGCAAATTCAGCATTTCAATACTGCGATCAACTTATTTGTAATTTTGAAAAAGTAATTAAAAAACCAATATTGAATAAATCCTCCGTTTATTACACCGGTGTTGACCTGGGAACAGCCTATGTTGTGCTGGCGGTGTTGGATGAGAATTATCAACCTGTTGCCGGAGCCTACCGTTTTGCCAATGTGGTCAAAGATGGCATGGTGGTGGACTATATCGGTGCCATGCGCATTGTGAAGGAGTTAAAACAAGAGCTGGAAGAGAAACTTGGTACCGAGCTGATTTACGCTGCGGCGGCCCTTCCGCCAGGCACCTTTACCCTGGACTCCGGTGCCATTAGACATGTGGTTGAAGGGGCAGGTTTTGAAATTACCAACCTGTTGGATGAGCCCACAGCGGCCAATGCCGCTCTGAAGATAAAGGACGGTGCCATTGTGGATATTGGTGGCGGCACCACTGGGATTGCTATCATTAAAGACGGCAAAGTGGTTTATGTAGCCGACGAACCCACCGGTGGCACTCACTTTTCGCTGGTTGTTTCCGGTGCCTATAAAATGAGTTTTGAAGATGCCGATCGATATAAGCGAGACTCCAAAAACCACAGGGAATTGATGCCGGTGTTGCGACCGGTGATTGAAAAGGTTTCATCCATTATCAGTCGTCACATCAGTGAACACCAAGTAAAAGAAATCTATCTGGTGGGTGGCACCTGTTGCTTACAAGGGATTGAAGAAATCATCGCTAAACAAACTAAACTACCCACATTAAAGCCACAGAATCCGATGTTTGTAACGCCTTTGGGTATTGCCCTTAACTGTACCCAACAAATCCTTTAGGTAGGGGTGAAATTGCACATGGACTATAGGATTATCAAGTCCCCCGCCAAGGGGGCATTGGACATGCTCTTTCGCCGCAAGGGATCTGCCTCTACCATCGCCATCGAGAATTATGATGCCGTCGGTTTAGTTCAGGGGCGGCTAATTGACATGGTTTTTGCTGCTGACATTGCAGAAAAGGCGGCTGGGGTGGTGGTGGAAGATATTAAAGGCCATTGCCCGCAAAATCTGATTATGATCGCCATCTTTGGAGATACCGCATCGGTGGAAGCGGCTATAAATGAAATAAAAAGTAAGATGAAAGCAGCAGAAAAGGGTGAGACCTGATGATAGCAGCCAAGGTAATTGATAATATCTGGTCAACAAGAAAAGCCGATTCTCTCAGGGGACTGAAATTTATGTTGGTGGAAGTTCTCGGCGGTATTGATGCCGGCCGGCTGATAATAGCTGCCGACACCATTGGTGCTGGCATTGGCGAACGGGTGCTGGTCTGTACTGGCAGCTCCGCTCGCAAAATGCTCGATCGGGACGATACACCCATTGATGCCGTTATTGTGGGAATCATTGACGAAGACTGCGTGTTTTAACAAATCTGGGGGTGAAACAATTTGGATCTGCAGAGCATAATCAAAGATGCAGGGATTATTGGAGCTGGGGGAGCTGGCTTCCCAACTCACGCCAAATTAACTTCTAAAGCCGAGTATATATTGCTTAACGGAGCGGAATGTGAACCGCTTTTAAGGGTGGACCAGCAATTGATGGAGCTGTACCCTGATGAAATCATTAGGGGGTTGGAAGCTGCCGGAAGGTATATTGAAGCCCGCCAGGCCATCATTGGCATTAAGGGCAAACATAAAGAAGTCATCGCCATCATGCGTGAAAGAATTGCCGCTTTGGGGTTGGCAAATTACATGGAAGTGAAGGAATTGCCAGATGTCTACCCCGTTGGTGATGAACAGGTTTTGGTTTATCAACTGACTAACAGAATTGTTCCGGAAGCATCCATTCCCCTAAAGGTGGGCTGTGTGGTTATCAATTCAGAAACGGCCTTAAATATCGCCAACGCGCTGGCAGGAAATCCCGTTACAGAGACCTACATCACCGTTGCCGGGGATGTTCCTCAGCCGGTGACAGTGAAAGTACCTGTGGGCACACCCATCCGGGATGTGATTAAACAGTGCGGGTTGGAAAATGTGGATGATTATGCGGTGATAGACGGTGGACCGATGATGGGTCCGGTAATGAACAGTGTGGATGGGTATGTCACTAAAAAGAGCAAAGGGTATGTGGTGCTCAAAAAAGACCATTTTCTCATTGGTAAAAAATCTGTCAGTTTTGACCAAGCAAGGATAATTGGCAGAAGCGCCTGTGAACAATGTCGGATGTGTACCGATATATGTCCCCGCTATCTGTTGGGGCACAATATTCAACCACACAAAGTGATGCGGGCTTTGCGCTACAATCTTGAGGACGTAAAGGAGTTACAAATTGCGCAACTGTGTTGCGAATGTAACGTTTGCGAATTGTTCTCCTGTCCGGCCGGTCTGCCGCCGCGAACGGTCAATAAACTTTATAAGCAAAGGTTGGCAGAACAGGGGGTTAGATATCAGCCCACAGAGACCGAATTCCAACCACGTTCGGCCAGAGAATATCGCCTGCTGCCTAGCAAACGTTTAATTGCCAAAATTGGTTTAACGGCTTTTGAAAAACCGGCACCCATGACCCAGGTGGAATTTAAACCCGAATACATTAGTATTTCGCTGCGGCAGCACATTGGTGCGCCGGCGATACCGGTTGTGGCGGTAGGTGAGCAGGTTAGAGCTGGGCAACTGATTGGAAAAATTCCAGACAATAGTCTCGGCGCTGCCGTTCACGCCAGCCTCGACGGTACTGTTGTAGAGAAAACGGATAATTCTATTGTGATAAAGGTGGGTTAGTATGTATAACGCGATAGGTATGATTGAGCTTACAAGTATTGCCAGAGGAATTTTTGCGGCAGACCTGATGCTTAAAACCGCTGCCGTTGAGGTTGTCACTGCATCTTCTGTCTGTCCGGGAAAATATATCGCCATTGTTTCAGGGGATGTTGCTGCGGTGGAAAGCTCCATTGGCGTAGGCGAGGAAACAGCAGGAGAGTATCTGGTGGATAGCTTTATCCTGCCCAATGTCCATCCGGGTGTTTTCCCGGCCATTACCTCCACCACCATGCCGGATGAAACCGGAGCGCTGGGAATTATGGAATCATTCTCGCTGGCATCAATGATTATTGCAGCCGATGCAGCACTGAAAGCTGCGGACATACAGGCTCTGGAGTTGCGTTTAGGTAGTGGCCTGGGGGGCAAAGCATATTTCACCTTTACCGGAGATGTGGCCGCGGTGCAAGCAGGTATCGATGCCGGAAAAGCCATTGCTCTGGAAAAAGGTTTGTTAGTAGATGTCGAGGTAATTGCTTCTCCGTCGGACAGACTGTGGACATCACTATTCTAACACTACAATTACAGACAACACTTTACCAAGGGAGGTGCTATTTTGAAAAAACTTGTTTGTGCAAATGAGGTCAAAGCAGCAGCAGATAGGGGACAAAACATAATTTGCGTAGACACCAATACCATTGTCACACCGTCGGCCAAGGATCTGGCCAGAGAGCTGGGGGTCGACTTTACAACAGATGCATCTGTTGCGGCAAATCACACTTGCAAAGACGCTGGTCTGCAACAGAAAGATTGCCGGATAAATGGGATTGATCCTGACGTGATCTATCAAGTTGTAAAGGCAGTATTGTCCAGCAGACTGCTGGCAAGCGCTTCCGGGCCATCTCCCGAACCGCCCTTTGTTACAGACTTTGATCCCAAAAGTGGATTTAAAATTGTGCGCGGCAGGTCAGTGAAATACCAGGCCTTTGATACAGGGAATCCCAGTACCAACGTAGCCTATCGTGAAGTGGTTAGTCAAAATGATTCCCAAATGAGCGCTGGCTTTTTAACCATTGAGAAATCCAGCTTTGAGTGGGAAATGTGCCATGGGGAGATTGATATTATTCTCGAAGGCAGCTTGTCCATCACCATTAATGGTCAGACTTATCACGCCTGCCAAGGGGATGTACTATTGGTACCCAAAGGTTCCAAGGTAACCTGGAGTGCTGACGGGTATGCTAGACTTTTCTACGCAACCCACCCAACGAATTGATAGGAGGGTAAGCGATGCAGGCTCTTGGTCTAATTGAGACACGGGGGCTCCTCCCTGCTATTGAATGTGCAGACGTCATGCTCAAAGCGGCCCAAGTGGAACTTGTGGAAAGAACCTTTGTTGGTGGTGGCCTGGTAACAATTATGGTAACTGGTGATGTGGCTGCTGTGAAAGCTGCCGTGGAAGCAGGCGTAGCAGCAGTGGAAAAAATTAATCGCTGGTCATTGATTTCTCAGCATGTAATTGCTAGGCCGCATTATGAGATGGAAAACATTGTAGCGGCCCGGGCAAATACCGTTGAGGAAAAAGCCAACATAAATGAACCATTGGCAAACCAAGGGGTTACAGATGCTACAGAAGTGACAGAACCGGCCAAGATCGTGGAGGAGAGCACTAAGCCAGCGCCAACAACGCTGGTGAGCGTCCACAAACCAGAGTTAGATGCTTTGGTACAGCAATTCGGCCTTGAAAAAGCGGTGGCAATGCTGAAATCGCTTTCGGTGGCAAAACTTCGGAAGCTGGCAAGAGAATATAAAGATCTTGGCATAGCAGGAAGAGCCATATCCAAAGCAAACAAAGAATTACTGATCCAGAAACTAAAGGGGTATTACAAACATTGGCAGCAAAAGTAATTATCCCTGCCCAAATAACCAATGACAGTGTAGGGAGGAATAGTAAGTGGAAACCTTTGAAACCTATGATTATGATTTACAAACGGTGCAAGCGGCCAGAAATCTTGCCCGCCAGGCTAAAGTTGCCCAAGCTCAACTGGCAAAATTTAATGCCGAACAGATTGATAAAATCATTTGCAACATGGTGAAGGCAGCGGAGGAAAATGCTGTTTCACTGGCAAAATTGGCGGTGGAAGAAACTGGATTTGGTAAAGTAGAAGATAAAACCTTTAAAAATCAGTTTGCGTCCACAGAACTATATAAATTTATTAAACCAATGCAAACCATTGGCGTGATCAAAGATGATCAAGTTAACAAAGTGGTGGAAATTGCCGAACCGGTGGGAGTTTTGATGGGAATTATTCCCTCAACCAACCCCACATCTACCGTAATATACAAATCCATTATCGCCATTAAATCTCGCAACGGCATTGTATTTTCACCACACCCTTCAGCGCTGAAATGTACGCTGGCAGCAGCCAGACTGATGAATGATGCGGCAGTGGCTGCCGGAGCCCCGGCCAATATCATTGGCTGCATTTCAAAAGTTTCGATGAAGGCCACCAATGAACTGATGCATTGTGATGATGTGGACATGATTATCGCCACCGGCGGTACCGCCATGGTAAAGGCAGCGTACAGCGCAGGAAAACCAGCTTTGGGCGTGGGTCCCGGCAACGTACCTTGCTTTATAGAGAGAACTGCCGATATTTCAAAGGCCGTCAAAAACATTATCACCAGTAAAACCTTTGACAATGGCACCATCTGTGCATCGGAACAATCAGTTATTGTTGAAGAATGCATGCGGGATCAGGTTATGGAAGAGTTCAGACGCCAAGGTGGCTACTTTATGACACCAGCAGAAACAGAGCAAGTGGCTAAAAACCTGTTTGTGCGTGGCTATGCCATGAATGCAAAAATGGTTGGGCGTTCTGCGGAATATATTGCCAGCGCTGCCGGCATCTCTATTCCCGCTGGCACAAAAGTATTGTTGGGTGAACAACAGGGTGTTGGTGAAGGGTATCCGCTGTCCTATGAAAAGCTCACCACCGTGCTGGCTTTTTACACAGTAAAGGATTGGCAGGAAGCCTGTGAGCTGTCCATTAAATTATTGAATAATGGCGGGGTTGGCCACAGCCTTTCCATTCATACCCAAAACCATGAAATGGCCATGAAATTTGCTGAAAAACCAGTGTTTAGAATTTTGGTTAACACACCATCCACCCAAGGTGGTGTTGGGGTTAGCACCGGACTGGCACCGGCCTTTACACTGGGTTGCGGCACCTGGGGTGGCAGTGCAACATCCGATAACGTAACGCCGCTGCACTTGATTAATAAAAAGCGTGTGGCCTATGGAATCAAAGACTGCACTGAAAATACAGCTCCCTCTTATTCAGCCTGTGGGGCACAAAGCGGTAGTAACAATGCCATCAGTGATGATGAAATTATGAATGTTGTCAATGAAGTCATTGCGCTACTGAAACAAAGAGGTGAAAACTAAAGTGGGAAAATACGACGCTTTAGCAGCACTTCTGCTGGAAGCACTCCAAGAAGGGGGGAATTTAAAAAAGGACGACAATTCCATACCCGTGGGCATATCTAACCGTCATATTCATCTTTCCCAAACAGATTTGGACACGCTGTTTGGCCCGGGATACCAACTAACAAAAATTAAAGATCTGTCTCAACCGATGCAATATGCCTGTAAAGAAACGCTGACCATATGCGGCCCTAAAGGTGCCATTGAAAAAGTTCGCATCCTAGGACCGGTGAGAAGCGAAACTCAAGTAGAAATACTTAAGGCAGATTGTTTCAAACTTGGTATCATCGCGCCGGTGAAAATGTCCGGGGATCTGCAAGGAACTCCAGGAATCACCATCATTGGCCCCAAAGGAAGCATCTTGCTATCCAAAGGCGTTATTATTGCGCAACGGCACATCCACATGACACTGGAAGATGCCAAACGCTTAGGTGTAACCGATGGAGAACTGGTAAATATCCAAATAGACGGACTTCGGGGAGGAACTTACTCGAATGTCGTCATCAGAGCCAACAACACTTCGGCTCTGGAATGTCATATCGATACAGAAGAAGCAAATGCTTTTAATATCTCAGCAAATTCAAAAATAAAGATAGTAAAATAAAACACTAGGAGGAAACAAAAATGAGTAAATCAGAAGCTTTAGGATTAATTGAAACCAAAGGTTTAGTAGGAGCAATTGAAGCAGCAGATGCTATGGTTAAAGCTGCTAACGTTTCACTTATCGGTAAAGAACATGTTGGTGGTGGTTTAGTAACTGTTATGGTAAGAGGCGATGTTGGTGCTGTTAAGGCGGCAACTGATGCAGGCGCTGCTGCTGCGCAGCGAGTTGGCGAACTGATCTCTGTTCATGTAATTCCACGTCCACACACCGACGTAGAATTGATCCTGCCTACAGTTAAAGAAGCGTAATAACTAATTAGACAAGCTATACCAAAAAGGGGCTACTCAATAATATTGAGTAGCCTCTTTTTTAATCTCTATTTTTGTGCAACCTTAAATGGTCATGTTATAATAGCAGTAATTTATGGAAATGAACTATTTTAAATACATAACGGAGGTTAAAATGGACAACAAAATTAGAGTGGGCATAGTGGGCTACGGTAACCTTGGTAAGGGAGTTAAATCAGCTATTAAACAGAACCCAGATATGGAATTGGTGGCCATTTTCACCAGAAGGCCGGTGACCGCCATTGAAATTGCGGAAAATGTTAAGGTAGTAAACACCGACACCGTTAAAGACTATATTAATGATATTGATGTGATGATCCTCTGTGGTGGTTCCGCCACCGACTTGCCCCAACAGGGTCCGTACTTTGCTAAAATGTTTAACACGGTGGATAGCTTTGATACCCATGCTAAAATCCCAGAATACTTTGACGCTGTACACCAAGCGGCCCAAGAAAGTGGTAAAACCAGTGCCATTTCCATTGGTTGGGATCCGGGATTGTTTTCAATGAACCGGCTGTTGGCCGGGGCAGTGATGCCAGCGGGCCAAGACTATACCTTCTGGGGGCCAGGGGTTAGCCAAGGTCATTCCGATGCCATTAGAAGAATACCGGGGGTTAAGGGTGCAGTACAGTACACCATTCCGGTGACCGAAGTTATAGAAGCAATTAGAAACGGCGACACCCCGCAATTAACTGCCCGGCAAAAACACATTCGGGATTGCTATGTGGTGGCCGAAGAGGGGGCCGATAAGGGGCAAATTGAGGAACAAATTAAAAACATGCCCAACTACTTTGCGGATTATGACACCAAGGTAACTTTTATCACCGAAGAAGAACTGCAGCAGCAACACTCTAAAATGCCCCACGGAGGTTTTGTGATCCGCAGTGGCCAGACCGGAGATAATGGAGAAAACCAACACATAATGGAATTCTCTTTAAAATTGGCCAGCAATCCTCAGTTTACAGGCAGTGTGCTGGTTGCTTTCGCCCGGGCGGTATATCGCCTTAATCGTGAAGGGCAAATTGGGGCCAAAACAGTATTTGATATTCCCTTGGGCTATTTATCAAGCAAAACGCCCCAAGACTTACGGCGTTACTTACTCTAGCACAAGGGGTATGGAGGTTATATATGTCAGTAGCTAATGTAATAGATTTTTTTAATCAGTAGCAAAGGCCAGTGGAGATATTAACCTTTGAAGATACTAGCACGGTGGCAAAAGCAGCAGCATCCTTGGGGGTGACCGAATGCGACGAAATGATGCGCAGGTTTCCACGCCTGCCCCGATAACATTCAAAGGTTATGGTGAACTCAGCGCTACTATATGTCGTTCGCTGCCTGCAGCCGGCGGATTTCTTCTGGGGTTAGCTCCCGATAAGCACCCAGGGCCAGTGTCTGGTCCAACACCAATGAACCCATGGATATGCGCTTTAAATATGTAACTTTTTTGTTCACCGATTGAAACATCCGCTTTACCTGATGAAATTTTCCTTCATATATAGTAAGCTCAATTTCTGATTTGGGCCCTGAGGAAATAATTTTTAACTCAGCGGGCAACGTGCGGTAACCATCGTCTAAAGTTACGCCCTGAGCAAAGGCTTTGACATCGGCAGCGGTAACTAAGCCATCTATCACCGCATAATAGGTTTTGGGCACCTGCTTTTTGGGTGATAGCAGTTGATGGGCCAGTTGGCCGTCGTTGGTTAATAGCAGCAGGCCTTCGGTATCTTTATCTAACCTGCCCACCGGGAAGGGACGAAAACAGTGGTATTCGGCAGGCAGCAGATCCACAACCACTTGGGCCAATTCATCTTCGGTGGCAGATAAAACCCCTTGGGGTTTGTTTAACATTATATAAATATATTGGCGGTAAATAATTTGCTTGCCATTTACCATCAACAAATCCTGATGGGGTAAAATGTGCATTCCGGGGTCGCTGGCAATTTTGCCATTGACGGTGACCTTCTTTTCCTTGATTAGCTTTTTAATCTCTTTGCGGGTGCCTAAACCCATATGGGCTAAAGTTTTATCTAACCGTTGTCCACTGTTATTAGACATTAATCTCAACCTTTCGTCACTTTCATCTACCACTTGTTGCATTATATAGCAACGGTAAATTATAGTCCAGCAATAGAGGTGCTGTATTTAGGTAAAGGTAACTGTATACAATAGGTAAAATATAATGACAGTTATATTACAGTTGTGGTATAATTATTAACATATTTAAATAATTGCTTACTGGCAAAGGGGCCGATACCGCGATTCTATGTACATAGTGTCGCGCTATTGGTCTTTTTATTTTCAGTGTGTTTATGGCACCGGATATTGTTTTGTTTACATTAAATGTTACGAAAATTTAATAAGATTTTTGCAGGAATTTTGAACACTTTTATAAAATATATATAAATTGTGTCAACATATCAACACCTTGTGTCTAACTGGTTAATTAGTAAAGCTTGAATAAAGAAAATATTAAAAAAAGGGAGGTTGTTGAAACACTTACTAATACAAAAATAACTTATAAATATTAATTAAGGGGGAAAAGTCATGTTTAGGTTTAAAAAGCGTGGAATGTTACTGCTGATGGCGGTGGCCATGTTGGCAGTGCTAATTACAGGTTGTGGATCTTCAGATTCAGAAAACGCAGCAGCGGACAAAAAGTTTATAAATATTGCCACTGGTGGTACCGCTGGTGTTTACTACCCATTGGGCGGAGCAATTGCTGGGGTTTTAAATGAAAACATTTCCGGTGTTAGCGCCACTGCCCAATCCACAGGCGCCTCTGTGGCTAACGTCAACATGTTAAATGACGGCAGTGTGCAAATGGCCTTTGTACAGAACGATATTGCTTACTACGCTGTTAACGGAACAGAAATGTTTGCAGACAATAAAGTGGCGGACCTACAGGCCATTGCCACCATCTATCCAGAAACTGTGCAAATTGTTACCCTTAAAAGTACCGGTATTAACAGTATTGAAGACTTAAAAGGTAAAAAGGTAGCTGTTGGTGCTGCCGGTAGTAGTGTGGTATCCAACTCAGAGCAAGTTTTAGGTGCCTATGGCATGAGCTTTGATGACATTGATGAGCAATTCTTATCATTCTCTGAGGCAGCAAATGGCTTAAAGGACGGTAATATTGATGCCGCTTTCCTATCCGCTGGTTTTCCAACATCAGCTATCCAAGACATTGCAGCCCAACACGATATTGTGATGCTATCACTGGATGAAGATAAGGTAGCAAAGTTACAAGAGAACTATTCTTACTATACACCAATGACCATTCCAGCCGGAACCTATCCCGGTCAAACTGAAGATGTGAATGCCGTAAGTATTATGGCAATGTTGGTGGTTAAGGCAGATATGGCTGAGCAAGATGCCTACGACATCACCAAGGCAATTTTCGACAACATCGATAAAGTGAAAGCAGCCCATAGCGTGGGTCAGTATATCTCTAAGGAATCAGCTAAAGAGGGCATCTCCATCCCAATGCATCCAGGGGCAGAAAAATACTTTAACGAATAGTTGTGATCAATATGCCAGCATTATACCGGCAACGGATTAAGTTAGGATTAGCAATAATAATGTTAGCAGCAATACTGGCTATGTTTTTGGTGCCAATTCCAACGCTGTTGGTAGGCGAACAAAATGAAGATGAACCTGTATTGGCAATCCCCATGGTGTGGGATAAGACATTTTACTTAGAATTTACCCATTCAGTATTAAAAACACCGGTGCAAGAATATTTTATTCTTGCGCCGGATAATACGTTATTACTGACCTCAACCACTTATAAGTCATTGGGCGTAGGCTTGCCCTTTTTGCCCGAAGAGGGTGAGCTGGAAAACAAAGATGGTTTATTTGTACTTAAAGGGTTAAATAGAAAGTTTAATACAATTAACCAAGCTTTCAATCCCATAACTAAACAGGCACTGGTTTACCGAGGAAAGCAGTATTATTACCAAGACTATTTTAAAACAGGTGCATTGGTAAGGGTGCAGATGACACAATATACTCCAGTAAAATTAATACGGCAAAATATATTGCAGTGAGGAGGTAAATGTTGACTAATCAAAACATTAAAAAAGACGACGAACTAAATATGCAAGAGTTTATGGCCAAGTATGACCGGGAATCTGATTATAGAAAATACACGGGCGGTTGGAAATTATTTGTGGCTTTAATAGCCATATCCTTTTCATTATTTCAGCTTTACACCGCCACCTTCGGTGTGCTGGATGCTCAACTGCAGCGTGCTGCCCACCTTTCCTTTGGTATGGCACTGGTATACCTGCTGTACCCAGCTAGAAAAAGTTGGTCCCGGGGCAAACTACATTGGCTGGATGGTATCTTAGCAATAGTAGCGACAGCCATGCCTCTTTATATTATTATTAACTACCAAGAACTGGTCATGAGGGCTGGAATGTTGACCAGCACAGACATGGTGGTGGGTGCTATTGGTATTTTACTGGTAATGGAAGCAGCTCGCCGCGTGGTGGGATGGCCCATTGTCATTGTGGCCAGTGCCTTTATAGCATATGCCTATGCCGGTCCTATGGTTCCGGGTTCTATGGCTCACCAAGGGGTTAACACTAAACAACTGGTGGGACACCTGTACTTTACCACAGAGGGTATTTTTGGTATTCCTCTGGGGGTTTCCTCCACCTTTATTTTCTTGTTTATTTTGTTTGGCGCCTACCTGGAAAAAACTGGCCTGGGAAAATTCTTTATTGATGTGGCTAACGCTGTGGCTGGTTGGGCCCGGGGTGGTCCCGCTAAGGTGGCAGTATTGTCCAGTGGTTGTATGGGTACAGTTTCTGGTAGTTCGGTGGGTAACGTTGCCGGCACCGGTAGCTTTACCATTCCCATGATGAAAAAACTGGGTTACAAGCCAGAGTTTGCTGGAGCGGTGGAGGCCACAGCATCCACCGGGGGTCAACTAATGCCACCAATTATGGGGGCGGCAGCCTTTTTAATGGCTGAATTTATCGGTACTCCTTATATAAATATTGTTAAAGCAGCAGCTATTCCAGCATTACTGTATTTTACTGGGGTCTGGATTGGTGTGCACTTGGAGGCCAAGAAAAATGGCTTAGAAGGCATGTCCCGGGATCAGTTGCCCAAAGTAGGTAAAATATTGGTTGAACGGGGACACTTGGCGATACCACTAGTAGCGATTATTTATTTATTGGTATCTGGCTTTACGCCAATGCGGGCGGCATTATGGGCCATTGGGCTTTCTATTGTGTGTGCTATGTTGCGTAAAGATACAAGAATGTCTTTAAAAGATGTGATTGAAGGTCTAGAGAATGGTGCTCGGTCCGCCTTGGGGGTTTTAGTGGCCTGTGCCACCGCCGGGATAATTATTGGTGTAGTTACAAAAACTGGTCTTGGCTTAACCCTTGGCACCACACTGATTAATTTGGCCCAAGGGCAATTATTGCCTACACTGTTCTTTACCATGTTAACATCGCTGGTTCTGGGTATGGGTGTGCCAACAACGGCTAACTATGTAATTACTTCGACCATTGCCGCACCTGCTATCGTTGAACTTGGCGTACCTGTTTTGGCAGCCCACATGTTTACCTTCTACTTTGGCATCATTGCTGACATTACCCCGCCGGTTTGTTTGGCAGCCTTTGCCGGTGCTGGTATTGCTAAGGCTGACCCGATGAAAACCGGTGTCAATGCATTTAAACTGGCCATAGCAGCCTTTTTGGTGCCGTATATCTTTGTTATGTCGCCGGCACTATTAATGATAGACACCACAATACCCCAGGTTCTATGGATTGTGACAACCTCTATCATTGGTATGATCGGAATTGCGGCAGCCGTATCCGGTTACCTTAACACCCATGCTGGTTGGCTAGAAAGAATTATGTTCTTTGTTGGTGGTTTACTCATGGTCCACCCCGAACTTAATACTGATATAATTGGTTTCGCACTGCTGATTGGAGCCTTCATTATTCAAGTAATCAAGGTTAAAAAGGAAAAGAATCAACCCACTATGGCAAGTTAATTTTAAAGCAGTAATTAGGGCGCAAATTGCGCCCTAATTTTATGCTAGCCAGTTCATTTGTTCTTTGCGGTGGGCTTGCTTTTCTTTAGTTCTTTCTAAGGTTTCTTTGTCCATATGGTCTGCGTTATTATCTAGGTAGTTTTGGGTGTACTGATAATTTTGTTGTAGGTTTTGCAAGTCGTCAGTGCTGTTATGCTCTCCGTAGGCAATAACATTTTTTAAATGCTCTATTTGCTGTTCACGCTCTTTTTGAATTTTGTTGGCATGGGCAATGTTTTTATCATTTGAGAATTCAGCATCGGAGTACTGCTCTAAATGCCGTTCTGTTCTGGTGTGGTTGTCAACCAGGTTAATTAGGTTTTCAATTCTGCGGGCGTTTTCCCTTTGGGCACCTTTGTCGGTTTGCATATTTTAAACCCTCCTTTTTAGGTAGTACACAATTATTTTTCTTATTTAAATCGGTAATCATACTATAGAAACGGTGGCAAAATACTCCTATTGACATGGCTAATAAAAGTTGTGTTCTAAATAAAAAAATGCTATACTTACATCGAGTATTAAAAAGTTGAATGACCGGTAAATCTATTGGTCCTTCTAAACTAGGGCTAAAGATTAGGGTAATACTTCAGCTTTTTGGTAAATTTATTTTATGTTTAGGAGGACCTAGTAAGATGTTAGGAAAAGTAAAATGGTTTAGTGCTGAAAAAGGTTATGGATTTATTGAGAGCGATGAGGGTGGCGACGTTTTTGTTCACTTCTCTGCCATTCAAACAGAAGGCTTCAAAACATTAGAGGAAGGACAAAGGGTAGAATTTGAGGTTGTGGAAGGTAACCGTGGACCTCAAGCTTCTAACGTTATTCCTCTGTAATATATAACCGACGTAAGCATACCAAAGGGTATTTTCTTATTGAGAGAATACCCTTTTTAGTTTGCCAAAAATATTAAAGGGAATAGACCTTTTGCAAAGGGTGTGATATATTAGGTGTATAATTGATTGAATTATGATATTTTTCTGAATACATTGGGGTGAATATTTATAATGAAATATTCCCAAAACCTATCTAAAGCGATAGCCAAAAGATTACCATTATATCGCCAAGGGCTGGCACGATTAAAGGAGCAGGGTAAAACTACCGTTTCTTCAAAGGAACTGAGCAATGAAGTTGGTATAGAAGCGGCAATGATCAGAAAGGACTTAGCTAATTTTGGCGAACTGGGCAAACGTGGCGTTGGTTACAACGTGGACTTACTATACCGTGCCATTGGTAGAATATTAAATATCGATCAGCATTGGGAATTTATTCTGGTGGGCTCTGGTAAAATGGCCAGCGCCCTGGTGGAATATAACAGTCTGTACGGTAGAAATTTTCGCATAGTGGCAGTTTTCTCCCCAGAGCCAGTGGCCAAGGGCACCATGGTGGAGCAGTTAATGGTACAACCAATTACCGCCCTGGGTAAGTTTATTAAAGACCGCGAAATAAAGCTGGCCGTGCTTACAGGCCCCATAGCCAAGGCCCAGATGAGCGCAGACGTCATGGTACAAAATGGTGTTCAAGCGATATTAAACTTCACACCGCTGAAAATAGAGGTGCCAGAAAATGTGCACGTGGTTAATGATATTTTAACCATGGAAATGCAGATGCTGGCTTGTTTACTGGATGGTGCTAAACAATAAAGGGGCGGTGGCAAAGTTTTGCCACCGCCCCTTTATTATTCTGTTATTCCTGCTTGCATTTTTTTATTAACGGCTATCACCAAGTCATAAAATTGTTGACTGCGGTCAAACCAGTTTTTAACAATGGGGTTGGCCATTGCTTTATCTTCCACTTCTTTTAACTGTACTTTGTTTTTCTCCGTTAACATGTGGCCCAGTTTTTCCATCCGCTCAAAAGAATTTTTAAGGGTTTGAAAATCCTTAACCAACTTGCGGGCTTCCCGGTTGCTTCTTAGCTGCTGTTCAGCCTCTTGCTTTTGCAAAAATTCCTTAGTTTCGGCCAAGGCTTGTCCTATTTTCTCAGCCAACGCCAGCATATCTTTATTTTTATCATCAGACAAAATGGACACCTCCTAATATAATTTCCTACTTTATTATAATATCCCACAAAAAAATGGCAAGCGATCTGTTTTAATATGCAAATTGTAAAATACTCCCCCTTTACTAAGGGCGAAAGTTAGTGTTATTATTTGTAGGTAAAGGGTAATAGCATCTATTTTCTGAAAAAAGTAATTGGTAGGGAAGGAATAATTTAATATATCACGAATAAAAGTTATTAGGAATTTTGTGATATAATAGACTAGCTAACTAATTGATTAAAATGGAGACTACTCCCTTGAGAGAAGGGTAGTTTTCAATAAAGAAAAAGTTAAAGGAGGTCATGGGGAATGTACATGGTATCTATCGATGCTGACAAGTGCGAAGGTTGTGGTGAATGCGTAGATGCATGCCCAGCAGCTATTTTGGAGATGGTTGACGGCAAAGCAGTGGTAACCGGTAGCGAAACCGACTGCATGGGCTGTGAAACCTGTGTTGTAACCTGTCCGAATGCTGCCCCAACCGTTTCAGAACTGTAATTTTAATTTACTAACATTACCTTGCAGGTGATGTTATTACCACATAGCACCACCTGCACCAACTTAAAAATAACCTAATTTAGGATCACCCCAAGGAGGTGTACCTGTGACATTCTTCGTTGTCCAAGTGTTGCCCTATCTAGCTGTAACAATTTTTGTAGTAGGTTTACTGTATCGCCTCGGTAGATGGGCCAGCGCTAGAATTGTTCACAATATTGTTTTAACGCCAGCGCCCCCTACATTAGGCGGGGCAGCGGTCAATTATGCTGCTGAAGTGGCATTGTTTAGAAGCATGTGGAAAAGTGATAAGAGTTTATGGGCCGGTGCATGGATTATGCACTTTGCACTCTTAAACATTATCGGTGGACATATTGTCGGTTTTGCATTTTTAGGAGAACAGTTTAAGTACATTGGTACTTCACCAGAACTAAGTACACATCTGTCAGAAATACTTGGTACCAGTATGGGTATCGTCATTTGGATTGCGTTGCTTTATTTATTGTACAGACGCTTAGCCATCAATGAAGTAAAATTGGTTTCTAACCCAGCGGACTACCTACACTTAATTCTATTGCTGTGTATCGTTACATTAGGTAACGTAATGCGTTTGTTGCCAGATGCTTATGGTATTGACTATCTAACAGCACAAACTTATTTAGTACAACTGGCCACTTTCCAAGCAGTTGATACAAGTAACTTTAACATTATCTTCATTTTGCACCTGTTATTTGTTCAACTATTAATGATTATTTTCCCATTCAGTAAACTGTTGCACTCAGTGGGTATGTTTGCAGAGCGTTGGATTATCAACCGGCCATATGTTGAGCCAGCTCCTGGAATGCCCGGTGCAAATGTAAGTGTGTCCAGTGGCGCCACTAGCGTTGTTTCTGGTGGTAAAACTACTTCAGAGGGGGTTTAGCGCATGATTATTGGAAACAATTATACAGCTCCAAATATGGCAAACGAAAAGGATATGCGCGCCCTGTTTATCGACCCTGTGCCAGATGATCGCAAGGTTCAAGAGGCGCTGAAACATTTAAAATTTTTGGTAGAAAAGTTTCGTCCTTTAATGTTGGCAATGGAATCCTGTACTAAATGTGGTCTTTGTGCAGAAAACTGCCACACCTATTTGGGTACCCGTGACCCAAATAATATCCCCACCAACCGGGCAGACCTATTCCGTAAAGCATGGAAAGCTGCCTATACCGTAGAAGGTAGATTGTTTGGCAAAATGGTTGGTGCCGAGCCGTTATCATTAGATACCATTAATAAAATGTACTCATACTTCTATCAGTGCAATGAGTGCCGCCGTTGTGCGCTGGTGTGCCCCTTTGGTATTGATACCTGTGAAGTAACCTTTGCTGGTCGTCAATTGCTGCACTGGTTAGGTATGGTGCCAAAACTGCAAGCATCCGTTGGTGCTGCCATGTATAAAACCGGTAACCACACTGGCTTGCCAAAACCGGGTCTGGTGGACACCTGCGAATTCTTAGAAGAAGAAATGCAGGAAGAAACCGGGGTAGATATTAAAATCCCGGTAGACAAACCGGCTGATGTATTATACATTCCATCTTCTGCTGACTTTTTGCTAAACCCCAACACCATGATGGGGGCAGCTAAGTTTTTCCACTACTTAGGTGTTAATTGGACCATGAGTAGTGAAATTGCAGAGGCTGGTAACTTTGGTTTGTTGTTTGACCAACGCTATACCATGCGACATAACACCATGCGTTTGTTGAATGAAGCGGTTAAGTTAGGTGTTAAGAAGATTGTCTGGGGTGAATGTGGTCACGGCTGGCGTACCGGTAAAATGTATGTCCCCAGCATGGCTGACCGTCCAATTCCAGTGCCGATTGTCCACCTACACGATGAGACTTCGTACTACATTCGGACCGGTCAATTAAAACTTCACCCTGAGGCTAATGATCATCCGACTACACTGCATGACCCATGTAACTTTGGTCGGGCATGTAACCTCAGTGAAAAACTGCGTGAAGTATTGAGACCATGTGTCAATGATTTTAGAGAAATGACTCCCAACCGTGAGCGTAACTTCTGTTGCGGCGGTGGTTCAGCTATTCTTTATGATGAGCCAGAAATGTATGAACTGCGCATCAAGTTTTCAGCTAAAAAGGCTGAACAGGTACGCGCCACCGGTGTGGGCGAAAATGGCAATGGCTATTTAGTTGCTCCCTGCTCAATCTGTAAAGCACAGTTATATCCAATGGTAGAAGAGCATAAACTGGGGGTAGAAGTAAAAGGTTTAATTGATTTGGTCGGAACGGCGTTATATCCACCAATAAACGCTTAAAAGGGACTAGCATATTTTCCAAAAATATATTAAAATATTTAAAGCATGTTTTATAATGCTAACATGTGGTGAGATATTATAAAAATAAATTTATTATCGCACCACAGGGAAATAAAAAACTTATGGAGGTGTCTCCCTAATGCCATTTGTAGAAATCGGCGGTCAACAGATTGAAATCGACGAGGACGGTTTCCTTCTAAACACTGATGTGTGGACTGAAGAAGCAGCCCACTACTTTGCAAAAGAAGAAGGTATCGAAGAATTAACCGAAGATCACTGGAAAGTTATCAACTATCTCCGTGACTACTTCTTCCAATTCGGTATCGCTCCAATGATTCGTAAACTTTGCAAAGAAACCGGCTTCAGCTTGAAGCAAATCTATCAATTATTCCCATCAGGCCCAGCTAAAGGTGCTTGTAAATGTGCTGGCCTGCCAAAACCAACTGGTTGTGTATAATTAAAAAACAAAGTGTCGCCCTCACCATCCGGTGAGGGCGATCTTTTCTAAATTCTTGTAGGCTATCGTGGTTAGCCAATATTTTGAGAAAGGCAGGGAAGGCTGAATGAACAAACTAGAGAATGTACCAAGATTAATCATTGCCGCTCCACAAGGTCGTTCCGGAAAGACCACCATCACAGTTGGATTACTGGCTGCCCTCACTGCCAGGGGGTTAAAGGTACAGCCCTTTAAAAAAGGTCCTGACTTTATTGATCCCAGTTGGTTAACCAAGGTGGCCGGAAGAACCTGTCGCAACTTAGACAGTTACATGATGGATAAAGAAACCATTAAGGCGTCCTTTGCCACCCACAGTCAAGGGGCAGATATCAGCATCATTGAAGGGGCGATGGGCCTCTTTGACGGCGTTGATGTGGAAGGCAGTGGCAGCGCGGCAGAGGTTGCCAAAACCGTTAAAGCCCCGGTGATATTGGTGGTCAACTGTACCAGAATGACCCGGAGTGTGGCCGCGATGGTCAATGGCTACAGATACTTTGATCCCGATATTAACGTGGCCGGTGTAATTTTAAACAATGTGGCCCGCAGTCGCCATCAGAATGTGCTGAGGGCATCCATCGAGAAGTACTGTGACATTCCGGTGCTGGGCATGATGCCCAAGGGTGACCAATACACCATACCCGATCGGCACTTGGGACTGATTCCTGCCGAGGAAGATGTTTCACTGCATCAAGCGGTGGATCGCATGGCCGAGGCGGCGGAAAAGTATTTGGACTTGGATGAAATATTAGAGGTGGCGGCCACCGCCCCGGCAATTGAAAGTAATGCCGCGGTGGCACCGCCGCTCACTAAAATAAAAAGACCTCACGAGGTGGATTACCTTTCTGGCACCACCAAGATTGGTGTGGTGATGGACAAGGGTTTTAGTTTTTACTATCCCGAGAACTTAGAAGCCATTGCCAATGCCGGAGCAGAGTTGGTGGCCATCGATGCCATCAATGATTGTCAACTGCCGCCGGTGGATGGGCTGTTTATAGGTGGCGGTTTTCCAGAGGTGATGGCGGGGGATCTGGAAGATAACTACTCTTTGCGTAACGATATCAGGGAACGCATTGAGCAGGGGTTGCCGGTGTATGCTGAATGTGGTGGCTTAATGTACTTAGGACGCTCCATTAGCTGGGGTGACAAAGTACACCACATGGTGGGCGCTTTGCCCTTCGATGTGGAAATGATCAAAAGGCCCATGGGCCATGGTTACATGAAGGTGGAAGTGCAGCGGGAGACCCCTTGGTTTCCCCAGGGATTAAAAATAACCGGACATGAGTTTCACCATTCCAAAGTGATTAATTTAGAAAAGGATAAAGTGGATTTTGCCTATGTGGTTAAAAAGGGCTGGGGCATAGACGGGCAGCATGATGGCCTGTTGTATAAAAATGTCTTTGCTGCTTACAACCATCTACATGCCTTGGCGGTGCCCCATTGGGCGGACAACTTTGTAAAAATCGCTGCCAAGCATAAAAAGCAAATTGCCGCTGCAATTTAAAATTTACCAATAAGGGGCTGTTGCAAAACTGTGCAACAGCCCCTTTATCTATTGTTAGTAACGAAACCCAGGTGTCTTTTGCCTTTGCTTTTAGATAAAAGGTTAATTTAAAACCCAGCACCTGCTGCAGCTAGCGAAACTATCCCCAAAGTGAGCGGTGCAGCAGGTGCTGGGTTTACCGTAACCTTTATCACAACAGGTAAACAAAAATCAACCAAGCAAAAGACACCGGCTGAGAACGAACAAAGGTTTTTTAGCACTTTCATAAGTATAAATACAGAGGATGAAAGTATAAGAAAACCTAAGTCATTTGCCTAAACGGCAAATGCCAAGGTTTTCTAACATAAAAGTGGGGTATGTAGGGAAAATATACTAACACAAAATAAGCGTTGAGGTGATTATATGCTGGCACTGATTAAGTCTCGATGGAAAACGGTGATAAGTGTAACACTGGTTTTAGTGCTATTGGCTGCGGTATCGCTGGTGGGCAATGACGCCGATGCTCAAAATAAAACCCTTTACTGGGGCAGTAGCGGTGACGATGTTATTAAAGTACAAACAAAGCTAAAAAATTGGGGTTATTACGATGGCCCGGTGGACGGCTACTATGGGGCCAGCACTTTTGAAGCTGTTAAAAAATTTCAAGCTAAAAATGGCCTGACGGTGGACGGGGTTACCGGTAAAAGCACTTGGGCGGCCCTAGGCTATACGCCTACTTATGGTACCGCCCAACAGACCCAAAACACCAAAAACACAAACCAGACCACCGCCTCCCGGGGTGACGTTAACCGAGGTGATGTGTGGTTGCTGTCCAAAGTGGTGATGGGTGAGGCTGCCGATGAACCATATACCGGTAAAGTGGCGGTGGCGGCAGTATTATTAAACCGAGTGGATAGCCCTGAATTTCCCAACACCTTAGCGGGGGTTGTTTACCAACCGCTGGCCTTCGAATCGGTAAGCAACGGTCAATACAACCGGGAAGTTAATGACGAAGCGCTGCGGGCAGCCCAGGACGCCCTGAACGGCTATGACCCCACCGGAGGTGCGCTGTTCTTCTGGAACCCATATAAACCAGTATCAAAATGGATTTGGTCCCGAACCATCACCGGTCAAATTGGCAATCACGTTTTCGGAATATAAGGGGGTATTAAACAAATGAGGAGATGGGGAGCTTTTGCTCTGCTTAGCGTGGCGTTATTGGCAGCGGTTGGGTTTTGGGGTTATCGTCAATATCAAGCCCGACAGGACTTAGAAACCTTTTTGAACAACAAATATCAGATGGCCTTTTTTAATCTAAGTACCAATGTGCAAAATTTGCAAACGGCTTTGGGCAAGAGTTTAACAGCATCGGGCAAGGGTGAAGACGTGGCCATTTTTTCAGAAATTTGGTTGCGGGCAGATTCTGCCCAGGGTGACATTGCCCAACTGCCAGTTTCCTCGGCGGTTACCGAGCGCACTTCCAAGTTTTTAGCCCAAGCCGGTGACTACGCCTATACCATTTCTAAGGAGATAGTGGATAAAGAGGAGCTGAGCGAGCAAAATTGGAGTACTCTAAACCGGTTATACCGACAGGCAGCTCAGCTCAACAGTGACTTGCAAAATATTGGTGAGGACTTAACCGATGGCAAACTGACGTTGGGCGAATTAAAGACTGGGGCCCAAAATCAGTTGGCCAACGCAGAGGGGGCCGATAAAAGTTTTGACTCCGTTAACCGCAATATGCAGTCCTACCCCACATTAATTTACGACGGCCCCTTTTCCGACCATCTGGCCAAGCGCAAGGCCGAAGGATTAACCGGTGAAAAAATATCCGCGGACGAAGCCCGCAAAATTGCGTTGGACTTTGTGGACAAAGGCGACAACAATTACAGTGCCAGGGTGATAGGCAAAAATAAAGGACGGATCAATGCCTATACTGTGGAAGTAATCCCCAACAACGATAATAATGAAAACCTGCCCAGATATACCTGTGACGTCAGCGCCGAAGGCGGCAAAGTGATTTGGTACTTGGGCAACAAACAAGTAAAGGATGATAGTCTATCCATCGACCAGGCCACCGACAGGGCTAAGCAGTTTTTGGACGACAAAGGTATCAAAAACATGCGACCCACTTACCACAGCAAAAATGGCAACCTGGTCACTATACAGTTTGCTGCGGTACAAGGTGATGTCATGATCTATCCCGACCAAGTGAAATGCACCGTGGCGTTGGACGACGGGCGCATTCTGGGCTATGAAGCTAGCCAATACTGGATGGCTAAAAAAGACCGGAATATTCCGCAACCTAAAATTAGCAGTCAACAGGCCAAGCAAAACCTAAATAACCATCTGGAAGTAAAAAATAGTCGCCTGGCCATCATTCCCTTGGTGGATTATAGCGAACAGCTATGCTGGGAATTCACCGGCACAATAAACCAAGATACATATTTGGTTTACATCAATGCTGAAACCGGTAAGAAAGAAAAAGTAATGATGCTGGTGGACACCCCCAACGGTCAATTGACAATGTAAAAACCATTGACAGCAAAAAAATACTTTGCTATACTAGCCATTACAATATTACATCAGCGACGAATGGGAAAAAGGATAATTGCTCACCGCAGCGAACCGGGGTACGGTGCGAGCCCGGTGGAACGAGAATTATTCAAGCCACCCAGGAGCTGCAAGCCGAACCAAGTAAGCTTTGCCGGTGATAACCCCCGTTATAGGTTAAGAGAATCGCAATAAGCGCGCATTGCGATTGAAATAGGGTGGTACCACGACCATAAGCTTCGTCCCTGTCCAGGGGCGAGGCTTTTTTGTTTTTTAAAAGGCAACCAAAGCAACTTAGGTGTCATTTGCCCTTGCTTTTAGACAAAAGGTTAATAGAAAAACCCGGCACCTGCTGCAGTAAGCGAACGACATATAGTTGAGCAGCGAACCGAAGTTAGCGAAGGAGGTTGTCGGAGGCAGGGTGGCGCCTAGGCAAATGTTTGATAAGGCAACATTATACAAAACGGCTGGAATCAGGCACCGCAAAATTCAAAATTCACAATTGCCTTTTCCAAAGGAGGTCTTTACAAAAATGCAAAATGATAAAGCCATATTAGAACTGCTGGAGCAAAACGCTAAAATCAGCACGGCAGAAATAGCCACGCTGCTGAACATGGAAACTTCCCAAGTGGAACAACGGATTAAAGAACTGGAGCAACAGGGCATCATCACCAAGTACCAAGCCATGATCAACTGGGACAAAGTTGATAACGATAAAGTAACCGCCGTCATAGAAGTTAAAATCACCCCCCAAAGGGAAGTGGGCTTTGATGCCGTGGCCGAACGAATCTTTCGCTTTCCTGAGGTCACCGATGTGCACCTGATGTCCGGACAATATGACTTGCTGGTGTTTATGGAGGGCAGAACGATGAAAGAAGTGTCCCAATTTGTCCACAGCAGATTGGCCACCATGGAACATGTACTCAGCACAGCCACCCACTTTGTTCTGAAGACCTACAAACAAAACGGCTGTATTTTGGAAGACAAAGAGGTTAACCGCAGGTTGGTGGTAACCCCATGAGTTGGCAAAACTATTTAAACAGCAATGTCAGAGAAATGCCCCCATCGGGCATTAGACGTTTTTTTAACTTGGCGGCGGAAATGGACGATGTCATTTCGCTGGGGGTTGGCGAACCGGACTTTGTCACCCCTTGGCACATTCGAGAAGCTTGCGTTTACTCATTGGAGCGGGGTTACACCAACTATACCGCTAACCAAGGCTTGCCAAGTTTGCGGGAGGCCATTAGCCAGCAGCTAAGTAGCGACTATAACCTGCATTACCATGCCAAAGATGAAGTGCTGGTGACAGTGGGGGCCAGCGAGGCCTTAGATTTGGCTATGCGGGCACTGTTGCAGCCCGGAGACGAAGTGCTAATTCCCGACCCTTGTTTTGTGGCCTACGGGGCCTGTGTCTCATTGGCCGGGGGTAAAGCGGTGCCGCTGGCCACCAGGGTGGAGGACAATTTTCAAATGACCGCCCAGATGGTGGAACAGGCCATCACACCTAAAACTAAGGCGTTGCTGATCTGTAACCCCAATAATCCCACCGGCGCCACCATTGGCAAACAACATCTGTTGCAAATCGCCCAGGTGGTTGAACGGCACGACCTAATTGTAATATCCGACGAAATATACGATAAATTGACATACAAAGGGGAGCATACCTGCTTTGCCTCGCTGCCGGGCATGAGGGATCGGACCATCCTAATCAACGGATTCTCCAAGGCCTATGCCATGACCGGCTGGCGCATTGGTTACGCCGCTTCTAACGCTGATTTTATTGGGGCGATGAATAAAATTCATCAGTACACCATGATGTGTGCCCCCATTACCGCCCAAATGGCGGCGGTGGAAGCGTTGCAAAATGGCAAACAGGCCATGGCTAAAATGGTAGAACAGTATGATCGTCGCAGAAAAATGGTTGTCAATGCCTTCAATAAAATGGGCTTGCCCTGTTTTGAGCCCAGTGGGGCCTTTTACGCCTTCCCGGATATTCGCTCCACCGGCATGACATCAGAAGAATTTGCCCAGCAATTATTAAAGGAAACCAAAGTGGCAGTGATCCCAGGCAATGCCTTTGGCCAAGCCGGCGAAGGGTTTATTCGCTGTTCATACGCCACCTCGCTGACCGATTTGACCGAGGCATTAAAAAGAATTGAAGGTTTTGTTAGGCCAAAAATGGGGTAAAAAAGTAGGCACATAAAAAGAGGAGTTTGCATATCAATATAGAAGTAGACATATGTCTATCTATTGTAGAATGGTTGCTTTGCAGCATGGAAGGATGGCAGTACGGAAGGAGTGATTTAAAGAGTAGCTGAACTTTTTGCACCTTAAAAATTGAAAATAGTATGGGAGGATGGTTAGTATGATTAAAGGTGTATTACTGCTTATTTTTGTTTCTTTTTTGATTTACTGTGGTGTAACCAATATGCGTTCGGCCAAAACCGTCAATGACTTCTTTTTAGGCGGACGTAATGTTGGCCCGTGGTTATCTGCCTTTGCTTTTGGCACTACCTACTTTTCGGCAGTGATTTTTATCGGGTACGCAGGTAACATAGGATGGAATTTTGGACTTTCTGGATTGTGGATTGTAGTGGGAAATACCCTGGTGGGAAGTATGTTAAGCTGGTGGTTGCTGGCTAAACGCACCAGGAGAATGACTATCCGTTTGAATACCATGACCATGCCCCAATTTCTGAGTGCCCGGTACCAAAGTCCCGGCATGAAGATATACGCGGCACTGGTCATTTTTATTTTTATGGTTCCCTACTCGGCATCGGTTTACATGGGATTGTCATACCTGTTTGAAAAAATATTTGGCATTCCCTACCTCTATGCTGTGGTGGCCATGGCTTTGCTAACGGGCATCTATTTAATATTAGGTGGCTACCGAGCGGTGGCATTAACGGACTTTATTCAAGGCAGCATCATGCTCTTTGGGGTGGCAATGCTGTTGTGGTATGTAATTAAAGCCCCAGAAGTGGGAGGGATACTGCCGGCAGTGCAAAAACTGACTGCCATCGATCCCGGCCTCACAGCCATTGTCAGTCCGGGGTGGATATCAGTGGCGTCCTTGGTGATATTGACCAGTCTGGGCGCTTGGGGATTGCCCCAAATGGTGCAGAAGTTCTATGCCATAAAAGACGAACAATCCATTAAACCGGCCATGATTGTGGCCAGTGTCTTTGCTTTAATAATCTCCTTTGGCGCCTACTTTAGCGGCGGCTTAACCAGATTATTTTTTGCTGAGTTACCCATTGATGCCGCCACGGGCAATCCGTCAACAGATTTGTTGATGCCACAATTAATTAATAACGTATTGCCGGAAGCGGCGGCAGCGGTGATATTGATTTTGGTGCTTTCGGCGTCAATGTCCACCTTGGCGTCGCTGGTGCTGGTATCCGGCTCCGCAGTGGCGTTGGATTTATTGCCGACAATCAAGCCCAACCTGGCTGAAAAGCAGCGGGTGTTGGTGTTGCGGCTGCTATGTGCAGTGTTCGTAATTATTTCACTGCTATTGGCCCTGGCTAAGCCCACCATTATACTAAGTTTAATGGCGTTATCCTGGGGAACGGTGGCCGGAGCCTTTTTGGCCCCTTACCTGTATGGATTGTTTTGGCGGGGCACCACCCCGGTGGGGGCCTGGGCCGGTTCCCTCTGTGGATTGACCATTTCCATTGTCTTTTCCACAATTTATCCCCAAGCCATACCCACCGTGGGTTCCGCTGCCATGCTAGTGCCACTCATTGTGGTGCCGTTAGTTAGTACCGTTACCAAGCCGCTGCCGGTACAACATTTGGACCATGTCTTTGGTGAGACGACAAATCCTGAAGTAGTATGGAAGGAAGTAGATGCAATGTGATTTGGGATCAGCAACATGAAACCATGGATCGGAGCCAACTGCAGCAACTGCAGTTGGCCCGGTTGCAACAGACATTAAAAAACGTTTACCAAAACGTGCCCTTTTACCGACAAAAGTTTGATGAACTGGGTGTAAAACCCGAGGACTGCAAAACATTAAAGGATATCGAGCGGTTCCCCTTTACGGTGAAAACCGATTTGCGGGATAACTACCCCTTTAAAATGTTTGCGGTGCCCAAAAAGAAAATTGTGCGCATTCATGCCTCCTCTGGCACCACCGGCAAACCAACGGTGGTGGGCTACACCCGCAATGATATTAATACCTGGTCCGAACTGGTGGCTCGCATTGTCACCCAGGCCGGGGTCACCGACGAAGACGTGGCCCAGGTTTGTTTTGGTTACGGCCTGTTTACCGGGGCGCTGGGGCTCCATTATGGGTTAGAACGGGTGGGGGCCATGGTGGTACCCACCTCCACCGGCAACACCGAGAGACAAATTATGCTGATGAAGGACTTTGGCACCACCACCATCATCAGTACACCAACCTACGCCATGCACATTGCAGAAGTGGCAAAAAATATGGGAGAAGATCCGGCCCAGCTGGGCCTAAAGGTGGGTTTGCTGGGATCAGAGGCCTGGACCGAAAGCCTGCGCTCTGAAATAGAAAAAACATGGAACTTTAAAGCCACCGACAATTACGGTTTGAGCGAAATCATTGGCCCTGGGGTGGCCGGTGAATGCCTGCACACCTGCGGCATGCACATATCCGAAGACCACTTTTTGGTGGAATTGATCAACCCAGAAACCGGTGAACCGGTGGAGTATGGTCAGGAGGGTGAGTTGGTAATCACTTCACTAACCAAAGAGGCGTTACCAATTATTCGTTATCGCACCCGGGACATTACGGTATTGAACCCCGAACCCTGTCCATGTGGGCGCACCACCGTGCGGATGAGAAAAGTCACTGGCCGCAGCGATGACATGTTAATTATCTCTGGGGTCAATGTATTTCCATCGCAAATTGAAAGTGTGTTGTTGGACATTAATGGCATTTCATCCCATTACCAAATAATTATCACCAAAAAAGGTTATTTAGATGCCCTGGAGGTACAGGTGGAACCCACCGCCGAGGCATTTACTGGCAACTTTAGAGATTTAGAAATGCTGGAGAGAACCGTTAAAAGCCGCTTGTCCAGCGTGCTGTCCCTAGGTGCTAAGGTGAGATTGGTGGAACCGGGTTCATTGGAAAGATTTGTGGGCAAGGCCAAACGGGTGGTTGATAAAAGAAACCAGTAATGTATTACCCCCAAAGACAAAAATCCATGATAAAATAGATTTGGAGGTGTAATCTTTGAAACAGTTGATGTCAGGAAATGTTGCCATAGCCAGAGGAGCTTATGAGGCAGGCGTAACCGTTGGGGTGGGTTATCCCGGCACACCCAGCACCGAAATTCTTGAAAACTTCATTAAATACCCCGGAATTCATGCCCAGTGGTCACCAAACGAAAAGGTGGCGCTGGAGGTGGGTGCCGGTGCCTCCATTGGTGGGGCCCGGGCCATAGTGACCATGAAACACGTGGGTGTAAACGTAGCCGCCGACCCACTGTTCACCTTGGCCTATACCGGGGTTAACGGTGGTTTAATACTTTTATCCGCAGATGATCCAGGGATGCACAGTTCCCAAAACGAGCAGGACAACCGCTACTATGCGTTGGCGGCTAAAATACCATGTCTTGAGCCGGCAGACAGCCAAGAGGCTAAAGACATGGTGGCCCAAGCACTGGAAATTAGCGAGCGCTTTGACACGCCGGTAATGCTGCGCACCACCACCAGGGTCAGTCATTCCCAATCCATGGTGGAAATTAAAGACCGGCAGCCGGTGGAACTGAAGCCATACAATAAAAACCCGCAAAAACATGTGATGTCGCCGGGCAATGCTAAAGTGCGCCGGGTACAACTGGAACAACGGTTGGCTCAGCTAAAGGAGTACAGCGAAACCTGCGGTTTAAACTTCATTAGTTGGGGCGATAAACAGGTGGGTGTCATCACCAGTGGTATCAGTTACCAATATGTGCAGGAAGTGTTACCCAATGCTTCGCTACTTAAACTAGGGTTTACCAACCCATTGCCCGAAAAAATGATCCGCCACTTTGCCGCCCAGGTTGACAAGCTTTATGTGGTGGAAGAACTGGATCCCTTCATTGAAATGCAAGTGAAAGCCATGGGCCTTGACGTCATTGGTAAAGAAATCATTGCCAATATCGGTGAACTGTCAGCCTATGATGTGGCCCAAGCCTTTAAAAAACAGGGAGTATCGGTGGCCCCCCAATATGTTCAATCAGCCAATCCATTGATTGATGAGCAGGCACCCCAGGCGCCGGGCAGACCGCCGGTATTGTGTGCCGGTTGTCCCCACCGGGCCAGCTTCCATGTTTTAAGAAAACTTAAGCTCACCGTTACCGGCGACATCGGTTGTTATACCTTGGGTTCGGCACCGCCGCTGTCCGCCATTGACACCTGTCTCTGTATGGGGGCCAGTGTCGGCATGTCCTACGGCATGGAATTGGCCAACCCTGAGTTTAAAGGAAAGACGGTGGCGGTAATCGGCGATTCCACCTTCCTCCATTCCGGAGTAACCGGTTTGATGGACGTGGTTTATAATGGTGGCAGCACCACCTTGATCATTTTAGATAACCGCATCACCGCCATGACCGGACACCAGCAAAACCCGGCCACCGGCAAAACCCTGATGGGACAACCGGCCCCGGAGGTAGATATCGAAGCGTTGGTAAAGGCCTTGGGAGTAAAAAGAGTGCAAGTGGTGGATCCAATAAATATCGGGGTCTTTGAAAAGATCATCAAAGAAGAAATAGCAGCGGCAGAACCGTCGGTGATTGTTGCCCGCCGCCCCTGCGCATTGCTGAATAAAGAATCCCAGCAACCAATGACAGTAATAAAAGACCAGTGTATCGGCTGCAAAATGTGTATGCAAATTGGTTGCCCCGCCCTTTCATTTAATGATAAAAAGGCAACCATCGATGGCATTCAGTGCAACGGTTGTGGTTTATGTAGCACCATTTGTAAACAGCAAGCAATTGTTAAAGGGGGGCAAAACAATGCTTAAACCGATCGATGTAATGTTAGTGGGCGTGGGCGGTCAAGGAACAATACTGGCCACCAAAGTGCTGGCCCGGGTAGCCCAGGACATTGGCTATGACATCAAAGTATCCGAAATCAAAGGGATGGCCCAGCGGGGTGGCAGTGTGGTTACCCAAGTGAGGTTGGCTCCCCAAGTGCATTCTCCCCTAATTCCGCTAGGTGGTGCCGACGTTATTTTGTCCTTTGAAAAATTAGAAGCACTGCGGTGGTTGGACTACCTCAAACCCGATGGCACAATGATCATCAACGACCAAGCCATTAACCCAGTGCCGGTGCTTATTGGTGCCGCCACCTATCCCGACAATGTGCTGGACTATATTAAAGGTAAAGTCCAGAAAACAGAGGTGGTTAATGCACTGGACATAGCAGTGAAATGCGGCAATGCCCGTACCGCCAACGTGGTACTGTTGGCAGTGCTGGCCAAGCATTTGCCCATAGACCGGCAGAGTTGGGAACAAGCATTGACAGCGGTGGTGCCGGAGAAATTTATCGAAGTTAACCGGGCTGCATTTAACGAAGGCTATACATTATAAGCATAAAAATTATGTTAGTGCATAAAATTTATCATAATTTTCTAACAAAGGGCAACAATTCACATGCCTAAGGTTAGTTTGCCAGTTGACAGACTGACTTATTGATGTTAAACTTTGTACATGTGGTACACATTGGTGGCCAAGTTGCCAACAATTTTGTGTATTTAGTAACATCGTTGGCTTTGTCTGACAACCTATACAGATAAATTTAGACAAGCGAGTTGATTATTTTTATTAACTCGTTATGTTTTCGCGTAATTGGTTGACAGACTGTAGCAGTATAACAATTTTGTGGGATATATTCCCCATTGAAAAAAACTGGAGGTGAGCTTAATGGCAGAATCCAAGACCCCTCTCTTGGATCAACTGGAGACTGGTCCCTGGCCCAGTTTCGTAACTGAAATTAAGAGAATGGCCCCCGAAAAGCCCTCCGCACAAGACCTTCTAGGCCAACTTGAAGTATCCTACGAGGAGAAAAAAGGGCACTGGAAACACGGCGGTATCGTTGGTGTTATGGGTTATGGCGGTGGAGTTATTGGTCGTTACACAGACATGCCAGAGCAATTCCCTAACGTAGCAGAGTTTCACACCATTCGTTTGAACCAGCCATCAGGTTGGTACTACACCACTGAAGCTCTACGTAAAGTATGTGACATTTGGGATAAGTATGGCTCAGGTTTGACCAACTTACACGGTTCAACTGGTGACTTGGTACTGTTAGGTACCGAAACCAAATACTTGCAAACTGCCTTTAACGAGTATAGCGAAATAGGTTTTGACCTTGGTGGTTCAGGTTCCGACCTGCGTACCCCTAGTTGCTGCTGTGGTATGTCACGTTGTGAATTTGCATGTATCGACTCCATGGATATTTGCCACAACTTGACTAACACATTCCAGGACGAATTACACCGTCCAATGTGGCCATACAAGTTCAAAATTAAAGTTTCAGGTTGTGCTAACGACTGCGTAGCTTCTATCGCTCGTTCCGACTTCTCAATCATGGGTACTTGGAGAGACGATATCCGCATTAAGCAAGAAGCTGTTCGTGAGTACGTTGCTAACGGCTTGGACATTCAAGACATAGTTATCGATCGTTGCCCAACAGGCTGCATGAGCTTTGACGGTAACGAATTAACCATCGACAACAAAGAGTGTGTACGTTGCATGCACTGCATCAACAAAATGCCTAAAGCTCTTCGCCCCGGTGAAGACAAAGGTGCTACCATCCTGATCGGTGGTAAAGCAACCATTCTACAATCCGCATTCTTAGGTTGGGTAATTGTTCCATTCATGAAAATGGATAAAGAGAACGATTACGAAGAAGTTAAGGATCTGCTGGATAAGATTTGGGAATGGTGGGATGAACACGGTAAGGTTCGTGAGCGTGTGGGTGAAACAATTTGCCGCCTCGGTATGCGTAACTTCCTGCGTGCTGTTGAACTAGAACCAATTCCACAAATGGTATTCAAGCCTCGTGCTAACCCATACTTCTTCTGGTGGCCTGAAGAAGTTAAGTAATAGCCAAAGGGCATTGAATTAATAACTGGTTAATTAGTTTATAATTATTAAAATAATATGTACGGGGAGAGGTGAAGCGAATTGGCTCCTAAAACTGATATCGGACCTCCGCATTACGAGCAAATGCTCCCACCCGTTATCAAAGAAAACTACGGTAAATGGGAGTATCACGAAATTTTAAAGCCAGGTGTACTTGTACACGTTGCTGAATCCGGTGACAAGCTGTACACCGTGCGTGTAGGTTCACCAAGATTGGTCAGCATTTACTTCATTCGTGATCTGTGCGATCTCGCTGACAAATACTGCGGTGGCTACCTGAGATTTACAAGCCGTCACAATGTTGAGTTTCTGTTAACTGAGGAAGCTAACATTGAGCCATTGATTGCTGAATTAAAAGCTAAGGGTCTGCCCGTTGGTGGTACTGGTAACTCCATTACCAACATCGTACACACCCAAGGTTGGGTACACTGTCATACCCCTGCTACCGATGCTTCAGGTATCGTAAAAGCAGTTATGGATGAACTGTTCGAATACTTCGAAACCATGAAGTTACCAGCAAAAATGAGAATTTCTCTGGCTTGCTGTTTGAACATGTGCGGTGCTGTACACTGCTCAGACATCGCTATTCTGGGTATTCACAGAAAGGCTCCGGTTGTTAACCATGACACCATTAAGAGCGCCTGTGAAATTCCAACAGTTATCGCCAGCTGCCCAACCGCAGCTATTCGTCCAAACCCAAAACTGAAGTCAGTTGAAATTAAAGAAGAGCGTTGCATGTACTGTGGTAACTGCTACACTATGTGCCCATCTATTCACATTGTTGACCCAGAGAACGACGCTGTGTCCATCTGGGTTGGTGGTAAAGTATCAAACGCTCGTTCAACCCCGATGTTCTCACGTTTGGCAATCCCATATCTGCCTAACAATCCTCCACGTTGGCCAGAAGTGGTTGACGCTGTTAAGAAGCTTGTTGAGCTGTGGGCTGCTAACGCGAAACAAGGCGAAAGAATGGGTGAGTGGATTGAGCGTATCGGCTGGGAGAAATTCTTCCAAATGGCCGAACTGCCATTCACTGACAAGCACATCGATGACTTCAACCTGGCTGTAACCACCTTCCGTTCTACTGCACAATTCAAGTGGTAGAATAATAGTCACCGATGGTAGTTAAAATATAATAAAACTACCGCATTATGTGGTAAATATTTAGGTGGTGAATGTTTCCATGGAAGAGTTAAAAGAAAAGATCCTTGCATACCTGGAGACTGTTAGCAAAGCTAAGTCTAAGGAAATTGCAGAAAAAATCGGCGCGAAAAAGCGTGAGGTTGATAAGGCGTGTTCCGATCTGGCTAAAGAGGGTAAAGTTGAATACCTATACATCGGTACTTCATACATTACCTTAGCCGGTAAAGACCACACCCCAAAACAAGGTTAATAATTAGGAGCAGGTGAATTGTCACCTGCTCCTTTTAGTTTGCCCGGCATGTTTGCCGAGCCGATGGGTTGAAAGAAACCCTGTCACCTAACCAGCGGGAAGACAACCGGTAGGCAAGGGCGCCACTGGCAAGATTAATAGATAATTTGCATGCAATAATGTATGTAGTTATTCGGTTATAATAAAAGTATTACAATAAACACAAGGGGTTTAACATGAGCAAAGAAGGCAAAGGTAAAAAGGTATTGATTACCGTCAACACCATTCAGACCAACGAATTGGGCGAGCGGGACAGCATTAATTTTCAAACCATCGGCAGTTTATACAGCAAAAACCAAGCCATCTACCTGATTTATGATGAAAGTGTACTGACCGGCATGGCAGGAAGCACCACCTCTTTAAAGGTGGAGCCAGAAAAAATTACCCTCAGTAGAATGGGAAACAGCCAATTAAAACATACCTTTGAAGCCGGGGTGGTCAACAGCGGCACCTATGTTACTCCCTACGGCACCATGACAACAAAAGTGCTGCCCAGTAAAGTTGCTGCAGACTTGACAGAGAATGGTGGAAGTATTAATCTAGAATATGAATTAATTGTAGGAAAAGATAAAATCGGTGTTAATGAGTTATTAATCACCGTCAAGGAGGCTTAACTCTCTGTTATGAGCGGTATCGTAGAAAGAGTACGGCAACAGTTGTCTGATGCCTTAAAACAAGCAGTGGAAAAGGCGGTGGCTGCCGGTGCGCTGCCGGAGCTAACTGTACCGGAATTTGTGGTGGAAGTGCCCCGGGAGAAGGGCCACGGCGATTTTGCCACCAATATAGCCATGATGTTAGCCAAGCCGGCCAAAAGTGCACCCCGTAAATTGGCAGAAATAATTTTGCAGAATCTTGAAGTGGCTGGGACGTCGGTAAAGAACGTAGAAATAGCCGGTCCTGGCTTTATTAATTTTTATCTGGATGCAGCATGGATATATAACGCGCTACCGGAGGTTGAAAATCAAGATGCCCATTACGGCAGCGTAGAGCTGGGAGAAGGCCTAAAAGTACAAGTGGAATTTGTCAGTGCCAACCCAACGGGCCTGTTGCACATGGGCAATGCCCGGGGAGCAGCGCTGGGTGACAGCATTGCATCCATTTTAGAATTTGCCGGATACCAAGTACAGCGGGAATACTACATCAACGATGCCGGCAATCAGATTATTAACTTTGGCAAATCATTGGAGGCCCGGTACCTGCAACAGTTGGGACAAGATGTACCAATGCCGGAAGAGGGCTATCACGGCGAAGACATTATCGAAACCGTTAAAAACTTCATTAACCAACACAACGACACCTACCTAACGGCAGAACCGGCCATTCGCCGGGAAAAATTAATTGAATTTGCTTTAGATGAGAAAATTACCAACATTAAAAGCGGTCTGCTGGACTTTGGCGTGGTATATGATGTTTGGTTTTCCGAAAAATCATTGCATCAGTCCGGCGCCATTAAAGAAACTATCGAGGAACTGCAGCGCAAAGGGTATATTTATGAGAAGGAAGATGCGCTGTGGTTTAAAGCCACCGAATTCGGCGACGAGAAGGATGAAGTGGTGGTGCGGGCCAATGGCATTCCCACCTACTTTGCCGCGGATATTGCCTATCATAAAAATAAATTCCAGCGGGGGTTTGACCGGGTAATTAACATTTGGGGTGCCGATCACCACGGCCATGTCAACCGGATGAAGGGGTCGATGGAAGCCTTGGGATACAATCGGGACCAGCTGGAAATTATGTTGATGCAATTGGTGCGGTTGCTTCGGGGGGGAGAAGTGGTGCGGATGTCCAAGCGCACCGGACAGTTTGTCACCCTTAGTGAATTGGTGGAAGAAGTGGGCAAAGATGCAGCCCGTTATTTCTTTATTATGCGCAGTCCCGACAGTCACCTGGAATTCGATTTGGATTTGGCTAAATCCCAAACTAACGATAACCCGGTTTTCTATATCCAATACGCCCATGCCCGCATTTGCAGCATTTTGCGGCAGTTGGACGAGCGGGGCGGCAAAGTGCCCAAGTCATCGGAAGTGGATTTGACGGTGCTTGACGGAGAGCCAGAACTGAATTTGATTAGAAAACTGGCGGATTTCCCCGTTGAGGTGGCCATGGCAGCGGAAATGCTGGCGCCCCATCGCATTGCCAGATATTTGCATGACTTGGCGGGATTGTTCCACAGTTTCTACAACAGCAACCGAGTGATTGTGGAGGATCAACGGGTGTCCGATGCCAGAATAGTGCTGGTAAATTGTACCCGCATTGTGCTAAGAAATGCGTTGCGGCTGATTGGTGTGTCTGCACCAGAAAGAATGTAGTGAGGAAATAAATATGTTACCAAGTGATATTAAAGAAGCCATTTACGCGTTATTTACCGGAGCGGTGGTGGGATTGCTCTTTGCCAAATTAAAATTGCCCATCCCTGCCCCACCCACCCTTGCCGGGGTGTTGGGGATTGTTGGCATATTCCTGGGATACCTAATTGCAATGCGTTTGGGCTGGGGTAGGTAACATCTTGACACCCCCAATGTGAGCAGATAGAATGTTAAAGGATGTCAATCAATGTAAAAATTATTCATAATATAGGAGGAAGTCATGACCAAGTATATCTTTGTTACCGGAGGTGTTGTATCTTCCCTTGGTAAAGGTATCACCGCTGCATCCTTGGGTCGGTTGCTAAAAAACCGGGGCCTAAAGGTTGCCATACAAAAATTAGATCCCTACATTAATATAGACCCTGGCACAATGAGTCCATACCAGCATGGTGAAGTTTTTGTTACTGAGGATGGGGCAGAAACAGACTTAGATTTAGGGCATTACGAGAGGTTTATTGATGAAAATTTAAGTCAAAGCAGCAATGTCACCACCGGTAAAATTTACTGGTCGGTTATTAATAAAGAACGCCGTGGCGATTACCTAGGGGCCACAGTGCAAGTGATTCCTCATGTAACCAACGAAATTAAGGAACGGATCCTTAAATCAGGTGAAGAATTTGGCGCCGATGTGGTGATTTCAGAAATTGGTGGCACCGTTGGGGATATTGAATCACAACCATTTTTAGAAGCCATTAGACAGCTAAAGGGCGACCTGGGCCGAGACAACGTGATGTATATTCACGTTACCCTAGTGCCTTACATTGGTGCGGCCAACGAATTAAAAACCAAGCCCACCCAACACAGTGTCAAAGAACTGCGGGGTATTGGCATTCAACCGGATATCATTGTTACCCGCACCGAAAGACCCCTTTCCAAAGAAATGGAAGAGAAACTGGCGCTATTTTGTGACATCGATAAAGATGCGGTGGTGCAATGTGTTGATGCCCATTCCATTTACGAAGTACCGCTATTGTTGGAAGCAGAGGGCTTTGACGACATTGTGGTGGAACGGATGAAAATTAAATGCAACGACGCCGACATGAGTGAATGGCAGGATATGGTGGACCGCATGAACAACCTCAAGTGGGCCACTAAAATTGCGTTGGTGGGTAAATATGTATCTTTGCCCGATGCTTATTTAAGTGTGGCCGAAGCGCTGCGCCATGCCGGTTTGCACCACGGCACGTCCATTGATATTCGTTGGATCAACAGTGAAGACCTGGAGCATATGGATGTAAAGGATCTGTTGGCCGATGTGGACGGCATTTTAATTCCCGGCGGCTTTGGTGATCGGGGAATTGAAGGAAAGATTAAAGCCATCCAATATGCCCGGGAAAACCGCATTCCCATGCTGGGCATTTGCTTAGGCATGCAATTGGCAGTAATTGAGTTTGCCCGCAACGTTTTAGGTTGGAAAGAAGCCAACAGCTCAGAGTTTGATAAAAACACCCCTTACCCAGTGATTGACCTGCTACCGGAGCAGAAGGACATAGATAACATGGGTGGCACCATGCGTTTGGGTAGATACGACAGTGTGCTAAAACCAGGTACATTGGCCTACCAAGCCTACGGTACCGAAATGATTTCTGAACGTCATCGCCACCGTTATGAATTTAACAACAAATATCGTCAAGATCTGGAGCAAAAGGGCATGGTGTTCTCCGGCACGCTGCCCGGCAGAGAACTGGTAGAAATCATTGAAATTCCAGAACATCCTTGGTTCCTGGCTACCCAGTTCCATCCGGAATTTAAATCAAGACCATATAGGCCACAACCACTGTTCCGCGATTTTATTGGTGCGGCCATCAGATATAGTAAAACAAAAGAGAATAAATAACACAACACAAAGCAGCTTTGGTAAATGAACCAAAGCTCTTTTGTTATTCATCTTTATCGCAGAATATAAATCCTGGGATTTTAACATCCTAAGTAGGGGCCCAATTCATTGAGCCCACTAAGCAACCTTTGTCCTTAAACCAACCTGTTTCACCATGCACAAATGTTACACTAAGTGGGAGCGATGAATCGAAGCTCTACAAAAAGCATTAGCAATAAAATAATGACTGTAATCAAAACACGGTTAGGGGGAAGAAAATTTTGTCTAAAAGAAAAATTGTAACCATAGCCATCTTGGGGGTGGTAGTTATTTCTTTAATTGCCGCAGCTCTGGGGCAAAATAACGGAGCCAAAACGACGGGGGCGGCGGAAGACAGCATTGCACTGATTGACATTAGCGGCATGATTGTCAGCGGCACCAGCGGCGGCAGTTTTACCGGTGACGTGATGACCGGTTCCCAAACGGTGATTGAGCAACTGCGCCAGGCTAAGGATGATCCCAACATCAAAGGGGTGGTGCTGCGGATCAACAGCCCCGGCGGTACCCCGGCCGGTTCACTGGAGATTGGCAATGAAATTAAAAGACTGCGGCAATCCGGCAAAAAGGTGGTGGCCTACATGGCTGAAACCGCTGCCTCTGGGGCCTACTGGATATCCTGCGAAACCGACCGCATAGTGGCTAACCCCACCACCATGACTGGCAGCATTGGGGTAATTATGCAAACGGTGGATTTGCAAGGACTCTATGATAAAGTGGGGGTAGAACAAAAGGTGTTTAAAAGTGGCCCCCATAAGGATATGGGCTCTGAGGCCAGAGATATTACCCCCGAAGAAGCCGCCATTTTTCAAGGCCTAATAGATGATAGCTATGAGCAGTTTTTAGAGGTGGTGGCCAACGGCCGCAACATGGAGATGGAAAAGGTAAGGGCTCTGGCTGATGGTAGAGTGTACTCCGGGCGCCAGGCGCTAAAGGTGGGTTTGGTGGATCAGGTGGGGGATTTGCAGCAGGCCATTGAAACCACCGCTAAAATGGTGGGCATCAAGGGCGAACCCCAAGTGGTTAACTTTGGGCCAAAGAATTTTTGGGATCAATTGTTGGGGGTCAAGTTAATGGGTTTGCAATACGGACCCCAATTACTACCTGCAGTTGTAGCAGAACAGCTGGCCATGCCAAAGCTGTAAGGGGGCATATGAATTTTGTTGGATAACGAAAACCAAGAAAAACACTTAGTAGAAGAAGTAACGGAGGATCAATTAAAGGATGAAGGTGTAACACCTGTGCCCACCCAGCTAGAATCAAACCTGTCGGTCTACGATTTGGTGTACGGAGTGCTGTTTGATCCGGCCAACACCTTCCGGCGGGTGGCCATTAATCCCCCGGTGGTGTTAACGGTGACCTTAGTGCTGGGAATGAACCTGATATTAGCGTTGATGGGTATGATCACCACCGATCCTTTTGCTGGCAATGTGATGGGTTATGCCAATCAACAGCTATTAAACGCCATGCAGAGTATGGCGCCGCTGATGGCCATGCTGGGTTTTATAATTAACGTTCTGGTTTGGTTGGGCTACAGCAGCCTGCTCCATTTAATTGCCGAGTTTTACGGCGGCGGCGGCAAAGCCATTACCACCTTTACCGCCTATGGTTTAGCGGGGTTGCCGGCGCTGTTGCTGTTGCCTTTACAGGGGTTGGCAATAATATTTGCCAACAGCGGTTTTGTTAAGGTTTTAGCAAACATTGGCACCTTCGGCGTTACCATCTGGGGCATTGTACTGCTGGTAATAGCACTTAGGGAAGTACATCAATTTACCACCGGCAGGGCGGTGTTGGTGGTGGTGACACCGTGGATAATTGGTGTGGTGCTGGCAGTAATAATTATTATCGCCATGGTGGGATTAATGTCATCTGCTTTGCCACATTTAGAACAATTTGGTACAATATAAACTTGTTGTTGACCGTTGCAGGGTTTTTATACAAAGGTGGCGAATAAATCACCGAAGAAAAATTATGTGGGAGGGTGTATAATGCTGATAGCCACCAGCACCGTGTTGGCCATGAGATGTCCTGAGTGCGGCAAACTACAATTTAATAAGTTATCGCTGTTCTCCTTTTCAGGTCGCCGGATGCTGGAGATAAAATGTAGCTGTGGATCAACACTATTGGAAATCTCCAAAAGTAAAAACGGCAGTTACCGGTTGCAGTTGCCTTGCGTCATTTGTGAGATTAAACATCAGCGCATAATTTCCGGGGCTAGGCTTTGGTCACCGGAGGTAATTAATTTATATTGTCAAGAAACCGGTATTGAGCTGGGTCATTTGGGGCCGGAAGAAAAGGTTCGGGAAGCGATAATGAGTTATGACTACGATTTGGAAACACTGATTGATCAATTTGCCGGAGAAGATTACTTTAACAACTCCCACATTATGTACCAAGTTATTAATCGGTTACATGATATCGCCGAAAAAAGCGGTTTATACTGTCAATGCGGTAATGACCAAATAGAATTGGAGATCTTCCCCGATCGAGTGGAGTTGCAGTGCAAAGAATGTAATAGCGTAAATATTATTTATGCCGAAACCGAAGATGACTTAGAGGTAATTCAAAGGACCGATTTCATTGAATTAACCCAACATGGCTTCAACTTTTTGGATAGCTTAGCCAATGGCAATGGCAAGCACAAACCCAAAAAAAGTAGACGCAAACGCAACAAACACCACTAAACCGTAAATACTATGCTCGGACAAGTGGTCCGAGCATTTTAACTGTTCAGCCCCACATGGGATGAATATACTAATTAGGTTTAGCGTATAGTTAAATATAATCAAAATATTACCATTACATAACATTAATTACAGGCAACGCTTTTTGTAGGGGTTCGATTCATCAATCCCACAGAAGAAGCAGTTGTGGATGGTAACAAATGTAATTCAAGGACAAACGTTGCTTTGGCGGGCTCAATGAATTGAGCCCCTACATCCCTGCAACAACTATGAATATTTGAATTAAAAAAAGACTGGGGGAATTTTAAAATGGCACTGGTTACCGTTGCCGAATTACTGCAAAGGGCGGAAGAAGGCAAGTACGCTGTGGGCGCTTTTAACTGCAATAATATGGAGATTGTACAAGCAATTATCGCTGCTGCCGAAGCAGAACAGTCTCCGGTAATTATTCAAGCCAGCCAAGGGGCAATTAAGTATGCCGGTCTGGAGTGGATAGTGGGCATGGCCAAGTTGGCCGCCGAGCAAACCACTGTACCCGTTGCTTTGCACCTGGATCACGGCACCAGTTTTGAACAATGTGTGCAATGCATTAGAGCAGGCTTTAGCTCGGTAATGATTGATGGTTCTAAACATCCCTTGGAAGAAAACATTGCCCTAACCAACAAAGTTTTAGAAGTGGCCAGAGCGGTGGGCGTTTCAGTGGAAGCAGAATTGGGTAAAATAGGTGGTACCGAGGACGATATCACTGTGGATGAAAAGGATGCCATGTTCACCAGCCCAGAGGAAGCCAAGATATTTGTTGATCGCACCGGCGTAGATGCCCTGGCGGTGGCCATTGGCACCGCCCATGGTCAGTACAAGGGCGAACCCAAGCTGGATTTTGAGCGGTTGAAAAAAATCAAGAGTATGGTGGATGTGCCCATCGTGTTGCACGGTTCCTCCGGGGTACCGGATGAGGCCATTAAAAAGGCCATTTCTCTGGGGGTAAGAAAAGTAAACATTGATACCAACATTAGAGAGGCCATCACCTACACCATTAGACAGGTGTTGGCTGATAAACCAAATGAAATTGACCCCAGAAAGGTAATTGGGCCCGGTAGAGATAAGGCCATCGAAGTGATTCGGGAAAAAATAAGAGTTTTTGGTTCCAACGGCAAGGCGTAAGCTACACCCGGGCGCGATCTGTCATCGCGCCCCATTATACAAAGGGGGCTTTTAAATCACATGAAGCTGTTTTTGGATACTGCCAATATTGATGAAATTCGAGAAGCTTATCAGTTGGGGGTAATTTCGGGGGTGACCACCAACCCCTCATTAATTGCCAAGGAAGGTCGGGATTTTACCCAGGTGGTTAAAGAAATTACCGATATTGTGGATGGCCCCATCAGTGCCGAAGCGGTCAGCCTAGAGGCCGATCAGATGCTGGCCGAGGCCAGAGAACTGGCACAGATTCATACCAATATCGTGGTTAAACTACCAATGACAGCCAATGGACTAAAGGTAACCAAAGCCTGCCACCGAGAAGGAATTAAAACCAATGTTACGCTGGTTTTTTCTGCCAACCAGGCGCTGTTGGCGGCGTTAGCCGGGGCCACCTACGTCAGCCCCTTTGTGGGGCGGGTAGATGATACCGGCCACGATGGCATGGAACTAATTGCTGACATCATGAAGATATTTGAAAACTACAGCATTGAAACCGAAGTTATTGCCGCCAGCATCCGTCATCCCCTGCATGTGCTGCAAGCAGCCAAGATTGGCGCCGACATCGCCACCATCCCACCCCAGGTGCTAAAACAAATGATCAATCACCCCTTAACCGGTATTGGCATCGACAAGTTTTTAGCCGATTGGGCCAAGGTACCCCCGGCTAAGTAACCAAGTGGGGGTTAGATTGCCCGAAAAATCTAACCCCTGCATCTTCGATATAAAAAATATCACATAACAAGACATAGGTTTACATGGACAAATGATAAGTTAGGATGGTTTAAATTTATGGATGTAAATATTAATAATTTAGAAAACAAGACCATGGTGGAGCTGTATAAAATAGCCAAGGCCTTGGAAATTCCCTCTTATTACAAATTCCGCAAAAAAGAACTGGTTTTTGAAATTCTCAAAGCTAAAACAGAGCAAGAGGGCATCATTGAAGCCCAAGGGGTGCTAGAAAGAATGCCCGATGGCTACGGTTTTTTAAGACCCTTCAAATACCACCCCAGTAACGACGATATCTACGTTTCGGCATCCCAAATTCGAAAATTCGATCTACGCACCGGAGACCGGGTGACTGGCCAGGTGCGGCGGCCCAAAGACAACGAAAGATATTTTGCCTTATTGCGAGTGGAAAAGGTTAACGGTGATCCCCCAGAAACTTCACCAGAAAGACTACACTTTGATGGCTTAACTCCTCTTTACCCAGAAAAGAGATTTACCCTAGAGACCCAACCCCATAAAATTGGCACCCGAATTATCGACTTAATATCTCCCTTAGGCAAAGGACAGCGGGGCTTAATTGTGGCTCCCCCTAAGGCTGGTAAAACCTTTTTGCTAAAGGAAATTGCCAACAGCATTACCCAAAACCACCCGGAAGTGGAATTAATCGTGTTGTTAATTGACGAACGGCCGGAAGAAGTGACAGATATTGAGCGCTCCGTAAAAGGGGAAGTGGTCAGTTCCACCTTCGATGAGCCACCGGAAAACCATGTTAAAGTGGCCGATATGGTGCTGGAGCGGGCTAAACGGTTGGTTGAACACAAGCGGGATGTGGTGATTTTGATGGACAGTATCACCCGCTTGGCCCGGGCCCACAACCTGGTGGTGCCGCCCAGTGGCAGAACGCTGTCTGGTGGTGTCGACCCGGCATCACTACATCGGCCCAAAAGATTCTTTGGTGCAGCCCGCAATGTGGAAGAGGGCGGCAGCTTGACCATTTTGGCCACCGCACTGGTGGAGACCGGCAGCCGCATGGACGAAGTGATTTTTGAAGAGTTTAAAGGCACTGGCAATATGGAACTGGTATTGGATCGGCGTTTATCCGAGCGCAGACTGTTCCCGGCCATAGATGTACAGCGTTCCGGCACCCGACGGGAAGAAGCTTTGCTCACCAAGGACGAACTGGAATGGGTATGGGGCTTTAGACGGGCCTTCAGCAATGCCGCTTCTTGGGAAGCGTTGGAAAGTATAATGGAGCGGCTAAAAAACACCAAAACCAACAAAGAAATGGTTACCACCGTGATGGAACAACGGCGGCGGGCCAAAGCATTGGTGCCCAAACGTCCCCCCACCCGGGTAACCACCACCAACCAAGAATAGTATAAAATCACCTCATAATGGTAAAAATAGTAATGACTATTGCCATTTTGAGGTGAAAGAAATGCCAAGCAAATTAATTAAAAATTTGATATATGTTGTTACCATATTGCTGACAATTATAGTGTTGGCAGCGCCCACCTATGGTCAATTAACCGAAATGATTGACCAGGGGCAGCCCTATGGTGTTGACCGGGTGGATTACCAAATTGCACCGGAACCGGTGGTGGAAACCAAGGCCACCACAGTAAAACCAAACGCTGTGGAGCATTACCGAGTGGTTTCGGGCGATACCCTTTGGGGGTTGGCCAATAAATTTGGCATCTCGGTGGCCCAACTGGCGGCACTGAACGGTTTGGATGAAGGAAGCCAACTGTTTATGGGACAAGTTATTGACTTGCCCGGTACCAGCGTTAAGCACACTGTCAAAAGTGGCGATACGCTAATTGGCATCTGCAAGCAGTACCAAATTTCCATGTCCCAGTTGCTAAAGGCCAACAACATTACCAACCCAGACTTGGTGCAAGTGGGAAAAACCTTAACCATTCCTGGACAAAATGCGGCGGTACCAACGATGTCTGCCGGCACCAAAACTAATTTGCCGGTGTTGGCCATGAGTTGGCCGGTGCAGGGGCGGATATCCTCTGAATTTGGTATTCGGGGAGAAGAAGGTCGTCCCCACCAAGGGCTAGATATTGCCGCTAACCAAGGGGCGTTAATTAGCGCTCCCTGTAGTGGTGAAGTGGTATTTTCCGGCTACTATGGCACCTACGGTAACACAGTAATTATTGATCATGGTGACAACATGCGCACCCTCTATGCCCACTGCTCCACACTGTTGGTGAAAAATGGCCAATGGGTGCAGGCCGGGAACCCCATAGCCCGGGTGGGCAACACCGGACGTTCCAGTGGCCCCCACCTGCATTGGGAAGTAACCTATAAAGGAGTGCCCTTCGACCCAATGTTTTGCATCAATGCCACCAATCTACCAATCTAACCTAACAACAGAGGCAACGCAAGACAGGGGGACAGGTCCCCTGTCTTCTTCTCCGGAAGACAAGGGACCCGTCCCCTTGTCTTATCCTCTGTTTTGTTTTGGAGGTAAAATATAATGTATAAGTTGTTGTTTGCGGACCAGCATGGACAGTTTTATGATTATCAACTGCACGCCGTCGGGCGGGCTGGGGATCGTTTTGTAGAAATTATCGACGAAGATGTCATTCCGTTGCCCGCGGGCGCCGGCCTAGTGTTGGTGCCCGGCGGTCATCCCATTGGTATGACCAAGGGGGGAGAATTTAAACTGTTGCGGCAAGATCCCTACCAACAAGGGCCGGCCTATGCGGTGGGGGCCACATTGCCCCAGGGCTACACCAGAACGTTGCTGCCAGCCTACCAACGCCAGCAAGATCAACCATTGCCTCTGTTGGGCTACGCTGCGGTGGTGGCCAAAGGGGAGCAACTGTATGTGGCGGCCCAAAAAACCGATGAACTCACTAAATGGGACCCGGAACATTACAACACAGCGGACCTCCCCCAGTTAGTTGAAAAGAGACAAGCAGTGCACCCCCAAAACAGACTGTTAACTCACTTGGCCCACTGCGCGCTGTCATACCAATGCTTTACCGCCCAGAATATATTTTATCGCCGCTGGGAAGGGGGCTTGCCCACCTCGCCCACCTGCAATGCCGGCTGTTTAGGCTGTATCTCTAAACAGCCGGCAGAATGTTGTCCCTCTCCCCAGGGTCGGATAGAATTTCAGCCCACGCTGGAGGAACTGGTGCAGGTGGCAGCCTACCACTTGGAGCAGGCGCCGGAAGCCATTATCAGCTTTGGCCAAGGCTGCGAAGGGGAACCGTCTTTGGCGGTGGACATAATTGCCCCTGGCATTAAAGCGGTGCGGGCCCAAACAACCAAAGGCACCATTAACATCAATTCTAACGCCGGCTACACTGAGGGCCTGAAGAAAATTATCGATGCCGGCTTAGATTCCATCAGAGTAAGCACCATCAGTGCCAGTGAACAAATTTACAACGCCTACTATCAACCGAAAAACTATAGCCTAGCTAACGTCAAAGACAGTATAAAATATGCCAAAGCAAAAGATGTCTTTGTGTCATTAAACCTACTGACGCTGCCGGGCCTAAACGACCGGGTCAGTGAAACGGAAAGGTTAATAGCGTTCATCAAAGAAACTGGAGTAGACATGGTGCAAATCAGAAACCTAAACATCGACCCAGATTACCTGATGAACAAACTGCCCAAAACAAACGAAGAATTTCTAGGCATCCCGGCATTTATCGAGACGCTGAAAGAGGAGTTGCCCAACGTGCAAATCGGCAACTACAGCAAACCGATAAGGAGATAAGACAAATATATGCTTATCTGCAAAAGAATCTTTGCAGTTGTAGGTAAACTATGCTATAATACTCTAGTGTGTAAACTAACGCGTAAAACTGATAAACTATAGGGGTGAGTTTGGTGAAAAAAGATATCCATCCTCAGTACGCTGAGGCTAAAGTGACTTGCGTATGCGGCAATACCTTTACCACTGGTTCAACCAAAAAGGAACTGAAAGTGGACATTTGTTCCAACTGCCATCCTTTCTACACTGGTTCACAGCGGATGATTGATACCGGTGGTCGTGCAGACAAGTTCCGTAAAAAATACGGCTTAAAGTAGTTTTGAGCAGATAGCAGAGCGATATGCTCTGCTATTTTGATATAGACAACAAGCTATGCCAAAGGGCAGTTACTACAGGTTTGCTAACAGATGCCGTTTGGGAGGAAGGTGAACAAACAAATGCTAGATAAGCTTAGACAAATTGAACAAAAATACGAAGAATTGAGCAAGCTGATTTCAGATCCGGAGATAATTGCCGACAACCAACGTTGGCAGAAATACATGAAAAGCCACGCCGATTTGCAAGACGTGGTGGCAGCCTATCGGGAGTACCAAAAAGTGCTGACAGGCATTGATGACACCAAAGAAATGCTTAAAGACAAGAGCATTGATCCAGAACTCAAAGAAATGGCCGAAATGGAACTGGAAGAACTGACCGAAAAAGAGGCCACACTGCAAGAACAGTTAAAGATTTTGCTATTACCCAAAGACCCCAATGACGATAAAAACGTAATTATGGAAATCCGGGCCGGTACCGGTGGCGAAGAGGCAGCGTTGTTTGCGGCAGAATTATTCCGCATGTACAGCCGTTACGCCGAAAAGCGGGGCTGGAAGATAGACATCATGAACACCAACTATACCGGCATGGATGGCATCAAGGAAATTGTCTTTCTGTTAGAGGGTAAAGGGGCTTACAGCGCCCTGAAATTTGAAAGTGGTGGTCATCGGGTACAACGGGTGCCGGCCACCGAAAGTGGCGGCCGTATCCACACCTCCGCTGCCACCGTGGCAGTGATGCCCGAGGCCGAAGAGGTTGACATTGAAATTAACCCCAACGACGTCAGAGTAGACCTGTTCTGTGCCAGTGGCCCCGGGGGACAGTGTGTAAACACCACCCAGTCGGCGGTGCGACTGACCCACATCCCCACCGGTTTGGTGGTTTCTTGCCAGGATGAAAAATCCCAGCACAAAAACAAAGATAAAGCGATGAAGGTGTTGCGGGCCAGATTGCTGGAAAAGGCTCAGCAAGAACAGCATGAAGAAATTGCCGGTAACCGCAAAGCGCTGGTGGGCAGCGGTGACCGCAGCGAGCGCATTCGCACTTACAACTTCCCCCAAAACCGGGTAACTGACCATCGCATTAACTTAACCACCCACCGTTTGGGCGAAGTGCTGGAAGGTAACTTGGACGAATTTATCGAGGCGCTAACGCTGGCCGATCAAGCAGAACAATTAAAAAATGTAGAATAACTAACGGAGTGAAATAGATTAATGGACATCAAAACAGCCCTGGCGCAAGCCGGGGCTTTGTTGCAAAAAAATGACATTGAACAACCGCGCTTAGATGCCGAAGTATTGCTTTGCCATCTGTTAAACTGCCAGCGGGCCTATTTATATGCCCATGCCGATCAACAGCTAACGGAGGCTGAGGTGCAAAACTACCGGCATTTGTTGGACCGGCGGGTGGCGGGCCAACCGGTGGCCTACCTGGTGGGCAGCAAAGAATTCATGGGGCTGGATTTTGCCGTCACCCCTGACGTGCTGATCCCCAGGCCGGATACCGAATTGCTGGTGGAAACCGCCATCCAGTTAATAAACCAGGCGAAAAACCCCACTCCGATACTGGTGGATGTGGGCACCGGCAGCGGCGCCATTGCCGTCAGCACAGCCCACTTTTTACTCCAACTAAAGGTGGTGGCGGTGGATATATCCGCTGCCGCCCTGGCGGTGGCCCAAAAAAATGCCACCCGGCATCAGGTGGCCAGGCGAATAGAATTTGTGCAGGGCAACCTACTGGCTCCGGCTTTGCAAAAGCTGCTAACCAGCTCGGTGGACATCATCACTGCCAATTTACCCTATGTGCCCAGCCAGGACATTGCTGGCCTATCCCAAGAGGTGCGGCAAGAGCCCATTCTAGCCCTGGACGGCGGCCCCGACGGTTTAGACCTATACCGAATGCTAAAACCCCAAGCCCTACAACTGCTTAAACCCGGCGGCCACCTACTAATAGAGATTGGCCCCGGCCAAGGAGACACAGCTTTAAGCATCTTTAGCGGGCCGGAATGGGATTCGAAGTTGTATCATGATTTAGCAGATAGAGAACGGTTGGTGGTGGCGCAGAAGATTCTGCTATAAACAGTAAAGTTGTTTTTACAAAAACATATTGATGAAATATGGACACGCCAATAATTTTAAATAAACGTAAATGATGTAGGGGCTTGATTCATCAAGCCCGTTAAAGCAACGTTTGTTTAAGGTACCAAAAGGTTTTGCCATGGGCAAAGGTTGGGTTTATGCGGGCTCAATGAATTGAGCCCCTACAAAAGGCAGATTCGTAACTCACGCCCCCCATAGGGACTTAACTGCTCCGTAGCAGGTGAAGAAGCCAATGGCGGTGATGAGGACGCCGCTTAGGTTGGCCAATCTGGACCAACCGCTGTGGCTGATGATGTTGCTGGCCCCTTTGGATAATTTTAACAATATCAACCCCACTGCGATTAAAGAAACGGCACCGCCGATGCCAAAGGCGATCACCAAAACAATGCCACTGGCGATGGCGTTGGTGCTGATGCTCATCAACATGATGGCCAAAGCGCTGGGGCAAATCAACATGCCGCTGGTGACCCCTAAGCCAATTAGCGACAACCACTCCCCGGTATTACCCACCGCTGGCCGGTGGTGAACATGACGGCCATTGCAGCCACAACTGCAACCGGAAGTCCGACGCAACGCCATCCTTAAACCAATTAACGTAATCAGCAGGCCGGAAACGGCCTTTAACCATAGTTCCACCGTTTGATTATCCGCCAACCCCGTTTGGTTGGCGGCGGCGCCAATAACACCGTGGGCAGCCAAAGACATCACCACAATTACAGTGGTATGGGTGATGGCAGAGGTTAGGCCCAGCACCACCGCATGAATGGCTCGGCCCCGGGATAGGATTAAATAGGCACCCATAATGCTTTTACCGTGTCCTGGCTCCAACGCATGTAACGCACCGATGCCAAAGGCTGATATCAGCATGATCAGAAAATTCATAAACAACCTCCCGCAGAATGGTATGCTTATCCATATTTACATGGGAATAATTTTATGACTTATATTTTAATAGAGATTTTGTGATATACTACTGCCGTAGATAGGAGTGGCAGCAAATGAATCAACATACTAAATACTGGCAAATTAATAACATAGAGCATGATAACCCGGCAATTAAAGAAGCGGGCCAAGTACTGCGGCAGGGGGGCTTGGTGGCCTTTCCCACCGAAACGGTATACGGCTTAGGGGCCAATGCCCTGAATGGCCCGGCGGTAGAAGGGATATTTAAAGCCAAAGGCCGCCCGGCAGATAACCCGTTGATAGTACACATAGCCACCACCACCGCGGTGGCCCAGGTGGCCAACGTCAATAATCCCCAGGCAGAAAAACTGATGCAAGCCTTTTGGCCCGGCCCATTGACGCTGGTGTTGCCTAAAACTAATGTGTTGCCGGATGAAGTAACCGCCGGTTTAGACACTGTTGGTGTGCGGATGCCCAACCACCCGGTGGCGCTGGCGCTAATTGAGGCCGCCGGCGTACCCATTGCCGCCCCCAGCGCCAACCTGTCCGGCAGTCCCAGCCCCACCACCGCCCAGCATGTGCTGGATGACTTAACGGGGCGCATTGCCGGCGTGTTGGATGGCGGCCCGGCCAACCTGGGAGTGGAATCGACGGTTTTGGACGTCACCACCCAGGTGCCCACCATTTTGCGGCCCGGCGGCGTCACCGCCGAACAAATCAAAGCGGTATGCGGCGCTGTTTGCTATGATCCGGCTTTGGATCAGCAACCCAATCAAAATATCACCCCGCGCTCGCCGGGGGTTAAATATAAACACTATTCACCGCAGGCCCCAACAGTGCTACTGGAGGGTCGGCAGGATTTGATCTTGCAGCGGTTGCTGGAACTGTTCAAACAATACCGAGCCCAGGGTAAACAGGTGGGCATTCTCACCGGTGCTGAAAACGCCGATAAATTTCCCGGAGCCACAGTGTTGTCCTACGGCAAAGGTCGAGACCCAGCGGCAGCGGCGGCGGCTCTGTACGCATCATTGCGCCAGTTTGATCAGTTGGGGGTAGATGTTATTTTGGCCGAAGGCATTCCGGACACCGGTTTGGGCCGGGCAGTAATGGACAGATTAAGAAGAGCGGCTGGTGGCAACATCCAGCACCTATAGAATACACAACTAATATTGTTTGGAGGAGCTTTAATTGAGCTTAATCACGTTATTCCTCCTGGCTGTGGCTTTAGGTACAGATGCCATGTCGCTCTGTATTGGTTTAGGGATGTCAGGAGTAAAAAGGCGCCAAATTTGGTTGCTGACCATAAGCATCACCATTTTTCACATTTTAATGCCAATTATTGGTTATTACATCGGAGAACTGGTGGGCTCATATGTGGACCGGGCCGCCGCCATTGTGGGGGCGCTGATTCTCCTTTACTTAGGCGCCCGCATGATCAAAAACGGCCTCACCGGTAAAGGGGAGGATGATCAAAAGCAATTGCTGACCAATGCCGGCGGGGTAATGGTGCTATCCGGCAGCGTCAGCATGGACGCTTTGAGTGTCGGCTTTACCTTGGGCACCCAAGATGTTAACCTAATTCAAGCGGCGCTGGTAATGGGCGTTGTGGCCGGTGCCATGACCTATATTGGCCTCAATTTTGGCCGCTATGTGGGCAGTAAGTTGGGCGAAAAGGCCCAAATCATTGGCGGAATCATTTTAATTGGTATCGGCATTAAGCTGTTTTTATAATGACGATTGATGGGGGGGCGAGGTTTTACCCATGAAGATTTTGTTTGTCTGTACCGGCAATACCTGCCGCAGCAGTATGGCGGCTGGTTTGGCCAAAGACATAGTTAAAAAACGCAACCTAGAGCAAACAATAGAAATTATTTCGGCGGGCACCATGGCTTGGCCCGGCAGTCCGGCCACTGCGCAGGCGGTGCAAGCATTGGCGGAGAAAAATATCGACATTAACGATCACCAGGCCTCGATGTTGACCGATGAGTTAATTACCACCGCCGACCTCATTCTTACCATGACGGCAGGCCACCGCCAACAGGTATTACAAAAGGCACCGGAAACGGAGAAAAAGGTATATACCCTTTGTCAGTACGCCGAGGAGGAGGGAGATATACCGGACCCCTACGGACAACCGCTACCAGTATATCAAGCCTGTGCCGCCAGGTTAGAACAATTAATTACCAAAGCATTGGATAAAATAATAAATAATGCAGGAAAAAAATAGATAGCGTAGAAATAAGTAGGTTTTAATTCAAAATTCAAAATTGTTCTGAGGGGGTCTTTTCTAAATTGAAATTGGCTATTGGCAGTGATCATGCAGGATTTGAACTAAAGGCAGCGGTAATTGAATATCTAAACAAAGAATATCCTGCCATTGAAGTGATGGATAAAGGTACCTACTCCAACGATTCGGTGGATTACCCAGATTTGGGGTTGGCAGTGGCCGAAGCGGTGGCCAACGGTGAGGCGGAAAAGGGTATACTGATTTGTGGCACCGGCATTGGCATTAGCATTGCCGCCAACAAAGTGCCCGGCATTCGGGCGGCAAACTGCCACGACAAATACACCGCCCAAATGTGTCGCCAACACAACGATGCTAACATTATGGCCTTTGGTTCCAGAGTAATATCCAAGGAAACCGCCATGGAGATGGTTAAAACCTACCTGGAAACCGATTACGCCGGGGGCAGACACGCCTGTCGGGTGGAGAAAATTACAGAAATCGAGCAGAAGTATTGCCGTTAAATTGCAAGGGGCTATTGCAAAAAGCATTTTGGCAAAGGTTACAATTTATGCGGGCTCAATGAATTGAGCCCCTACAAAAGGCATTGCATGCAGTGATGGATGTATTTCATGGTTAATGTATATTCTTTTGCTATGTAAATAAGGTATATCTTTAAGAAACACCCGTGCTGTAGGGGCTTGATTCATCAAGCCACCCAAAGTAGCGTTTGTTTAAGGTACCAAAATGTTTTGCCATTGGCAAAGGTTACGATTTATGCGGGCTCAATGAATTGAGCCCCTACAAAAGGCATTGCATGCAGTGATGGATGTATTTCGTGGTTAATGTATATTCTTTTGCTATTTAAAAAGGTATATCTTTAAGAAACGCCCGTGCTGTAGGGGCTTGATTCATCAAGCCCACCAAAGTAGCGTTTATTTAAGGATCAAAATGTTTTGCCATTGGCAAAGGTTACAATTTATGCGGGCTCAATGAATTGAGCCCCTACAAAAGGCATTGCATGCAGTGATGGATGTATTTCATGGTTAATGTATATTCTTTTGCTATGTAAATAAGGTATATCTTTAAGAAACACCCGTGCTGTAGGGGCTTGATTCATCAAGCCACCCAAAGTAGCGTTTGTTTAAGGTACCAAAATGTTTTGCCATTGGCAAAGGTTACGATTTATGCGGGCTCAATGAATTGAGCCCCTACAAAAGGCATTGCATGCAGTGATGGATGTATTTCGTGGTTA
>JBAIYS010000018.1 GCA_036763105.1 Peptococcaceae bacterium 1198_IL3148
GGTTTACACTTTTATTTTATATTATATCTGGTTTGATATTAATTTAAACATGGTTATGGTGGTGTAATCTATTTTTATCTGTAACCACTGTGGGTATGTGGGCAGGTCATGCGTCAGCAATGAGCTGCCCATATATCCACAGGATGCACCGGTAAAAAGTTGTGAGTGTCAACCAGGTTTACACTTTTATTTTATATGAAATAATTAATTTAATTATGATGGTGTGGTTGTAGATATTATACCTGTAGATGTTCTATCTTGATATGTTATATCTGTATATCTTTTAATCTGCATGGTGCTGGTTTTGGCTGCCGCCCCCACCCCCATTATTTGATGTGTTGATATACGTGGGGTCGGGCTTCCTTCCGCCGGTTCAGGAAGGGGTGGCTCGGGCTGTTCCACTATGTTCCACACCCCGAGCCACCCCTTCCTCGACTACTTTCTACGACTATCGTCTTAAAAGTAGCCGCCGGCGGAAGGAAGCCTTAGATGTATGTTTATTTATAATGGGGGTGGGGGCTGGGTTAGTGGTTATATATTAGTGGGGTGGGGTGAAGACCTTGAGGGAGAAAAAACCCCCCAATGCACCCCGAAATTTATCAGCATAATAAGAAATGCGCTTATTATACTGATAAATTTCTTTGCCCGGTTTTTTCTCCCTCAAACACCCTCTTTTTCCCCATGAGAGAGAGAAAACCCCCCAGTCACCCCTCAATCAGATAAGCGTAATAAGAAAAGCGCTTATTACACCTATCTGATTTCATGCCCCGTTTTCTCTCTCTCAAACTCTCTCTCTTTCCCCGAAGGTGCTGGGGAATGATGTTATGCAGGTCTTTTTGAGTGTTATTTTTTGGGGTTATTAGAAGTCTTGATGCAGGTTGTGGGGCAGGCGGTATAAAATGTTTCACATTTTTTAATTTTAGATGGGTAAGTTTTTTAAAAGGCTTTTGTGTACTAAAAAAGCCGCCCCTTCTCAGAAGGGGCGGCCAAATTTTTTGGCTGCGGTAAAGTGTAAACCTGGTTGACACTTTTTGATTGCTATTCTTTTTTGGTGCTGCTTTTTTCATATCCATAGGTTATAAAGTATGCTTTGTCTTTTGCGTATTTGAGGCCTATGTCCACATACTTTTTGGTGAATTCTTCTTTTGTAATGATTTCTTTTTCGATTAGTAGTTCTTTGATTGCTTTTATTGCAGCATAGTTTTCTAGTACTTGTAATATGGTGCCTTCTTGTTGTGTCCATTTTGGTGGTAGGTCAGGATCTTGTTCGTCAATTTTTATTCTGAATGTGTATTCGGTGTTTTCTTGTTCAGTTCCACTGTATGAGTATGAGTGGTTTTCAATCTTAGCTTTTATTTCTGTTTCGTTAAATTTTATTTTAATAACTTTTTCTGAAAGTATGGTTTTAATTTTGTCTTTTGTTTCTTTATTTGTTATGGTTGTTGCTATTTCAAATTTTTTAAGTTTGTTACCGGTTATTTCTGATACGATTTCTTTAAAGTCTTCTATTGTGCCGTTTATTAGTTGGGTATGGGTTTGTCCGATGAGTGTTATTTGGTTTGTATCCATTGTGGTGTGTCTCCTTTCATTTTCGTTAATTATGGTATGTGATTTATTCAATAAGGTGGGTATTAATTCCTTTATTTGTTGTTTTATGTGTTTGGTGGGTTTGGGGATGTTTTTGGGGGTTCAGTTATTTGGGCAATTATGAATGTTTTGGTTAATGTATGTGATTTTATAGGGTTTGTTTTGCATGTAATTATGAATATTTTTTTTGGGTTTGGGCGCTAATTCCCGCCGCCCACTGGCCCTACCGAGCTAACTTTTGGCCAAAAAAACGCCAGCCAAAAGTGGATCTCGGCTTAACGGGCCTGGCCCCGAAAAGCGTGGGGCCACCGCGGGCACCCGGCGGAGCGCGGATGAATGTCATATATGATTGTTAGTATGCATGTTATTTGCAAGTTATTGAATGTGATTATGAATGTTGTAAAAGAAGTTAGTTAGGGGGAACTATTTATCAATAATTCCCCCTCGGCCTTGGGGCCTCACCCCCTTGTAAGTAGCGAGCCACCAATACCAGGGTAAAAACCGCACCCTGGTATTAGTGGCTTTTTTATATGTTAGGGGCTGGGGAACAGGTTTTGGGATTGTTGGACGTTGATGGGGCTGGGTGGAAAATAAAATAAATCCCTTTTTTCCCTTGACGGGGCCCGACCTGGGCCGGGTAAAGGTTTTTCAGGCGAAGCGAACCGAGGGGCAAGATAAACTCTTAGATCTCTCCGCCTTTTTTTAGTGTACCCGGCCCAGGCCACCCGTAAAGGGCGGGATTTTTTTTATTTATGATTATGTAAGACCTTGAAGGGCTTTCCCCCCTTCAAACTTCCCCCCAGGCTCGCTCACCTCAGAGCATAATCTAGTTTCCAGTAAGTGGCATGCAATACCAGCATTTGTTTTATGATTTAGTGCAATATTTACATTCTATATATTGCAATATTGCAATATATAGTGTATAATTATAGATGTAGGGAGGGAGTTGAGTTGAAAAAAAGAAACCCCAAGCCTAAGGATGAAAGAATTACTTTTTTAAAGATTAAAATTGCTAAACAAAAACCATTTGTAATTTTAAGTCATGCTAGGCAACGAATGAGTGAAAGAAATATTAGTTATAGAGATATAACAAATATACTTAATAGAGGATATAAACTAGACCGGCATGATAGTGGTAAGTTAGGAGATCCGACTGTTAGGATTATTGGAAAAAAAGTAACCGGTGAGTGGGCAGCTATAGCAATAGCGATAAACCCTAAAGGAAAAATTGTAGTGTTGACGGTGATGGATGATAACCGTCAGAAGAACTAGAAGAAAGGTTAAATAATTACCTTTCTTCTAGTGTAAACCTGGTTGACACTTTTAAGTATTTTGGAGGTATATATTATGGAGATTAAACAGATTCCTGTTAAAGAAATTTATCCTAACCCAAGAAATCCGAGAAAAGAATTTTCTACTGCAAGCATGGAAGAATTAGTTAAAAGCGTTAAAAATGTTGGGGTATTGCAACCGGTTATTGTGGTTTTTGATGATGTAAAAAATATGTATAGATTGGTAGCCGGTGAAAGGCGTTGGAGAGCTTCCAGTGATGCAGAATTGGAAACTATACCAGCTATTGTAAGAGATGTAACAGAAGAACAGGAATTAGAAATTATGGTTGTTGAAAATCTACAACGGAAAGATATTAACCCTATTGAAGAAGCAGAAGGTTTTAAAATGATGTTAGATAATCTTGATTATACACAAGAGCAATTGGCTGAAAAGTTAGGTTGTAGTCAGGCCCATATTGCTAATCGTATTAGGTTATTGAAATTACCTACTGATATAAAAGAAAAAATTTCACGTAAAATAATTTCTGCTGGACATGGGGTGCAATTGGTAAAAATAAATGAAACTGGTTTGTGTAAAAAAATAACGGAAGTTATTGAGAAAGAAAATGTACCGGTCGCTGAAACTAAAAACACAATACATAGGGTAATTGCCCTGGAGGGCAAACCGCTTTTTGATAATTATAATGATAACCCATTGTTTGATTTAGTTGGCTGTGAAAAATGCCAACATAATAAGCTTGGAAAAGCTTACTACACAATGGAATTAAGCCATTATTGTGTTAAAGTTTCCTGCTGGAATGAAAAGCAGGAAAAAGCTAAACAACTGAAGTATGAAGAACACCTGAAAAAAGTTGATTCTAATAATAATGAAATTGTTAATTTATCAAAGTTAAATTATAACGAGTATATAGAATTTGATGGTTATCAATTTAAGGTAATTGATAAAGCAGATTGTGAAGGCTGCCAATATTTAAAATTTGGAAGCCGTGATCCAAATAGTTATGACAGTGCAAATTTATATTGCTTTAATATTTCTTGTTTTAATAAGAAGAAAAGAGCTGCCACCATTGAAAGCAATAAAAATGAAAGGCAGAAGAGACAGAAGGAAGTTGAAAAAATTGGGGTATGGGCAAATAAAGCTGTGGTTGAAAAAATTACTAAAAGAGAAATTTTGTGGTTTGCTGTAATGATATTATCTTCTGTAAAAAACGATCAGGATAGACCAACGTTATATAGATATATGAAGGATAGGTTTGGCTGGGAACATGAATTTTGGAAGAGCCCATGGCAATTAAGAAATTTTTATTTTAATGATGCAGTTGATATACTTTCTACTTTGCCAGAGGTTAATTTAATAGAATTGATTTTTGAATGGCCGGCGATTGCAGAAGGTTTAATGAATTGTAATAAATATATCTTAGGTTTAGATGAAGAAATTTAAGAAAATAAAAATATTGTTCCTAGCTTGATATATATATTGCAATATATTATAATTGTGGAAAAATAGGTAATGGGAGGAAAGAAGTAATGGTAAATGATAGATGCGAAGTATGCGGAAGTCACAATGTTAAGCTAGGAACTATCTCCCTCGATTATCTTGGTAAAGAAATTAAAAAGGTACCGGCCATTATATGTTCAGATTGTGGTGAGGAAATGGTCACATCTGATGTTATGGATAAAGTAGACAAACTGGTTGCAGAGGGTAAGGAAGTTTACCAGGATGGGCCGGTTATTAATATACGGTATGGGGGTTGTGTAAATGAAGCGTAATGGGGTTATGGTGGATAATGATTTAAAAGTTCAAAAACCGATATACTTCCAAGTAAGTCAATTAAATCGTATTGATAAAGCTTATCCTGAGGATGGTTTTAAAAGTAGGGCCGATTATATTCGTACCGCTACAGAGCTTTTTCTCGATCTAAGGGATGCTGTTAAGGATAATAAATCTGATAGGGAAGTCTTAGATATTGTTGGGAAGCACTTAAGCTACTTAAATGAATAATATTGGAGGTATTCTTATGCCAAAAGTTATAACTGTCGCTAACCAGAAAGGTGGCTGTGCAAAAACGACAACCACTGCTAATTTGGGTGCTGCTTTGGCTATGAGTGGCAAAACTGTATTAGTTATAGATCTTGATCCTCAGGCAAATTTATCTTTGGGTTTTGGTTATGAATTGGGAGAAGATGAGTTATCTTCATACCATTTGATCACTGGTAGAGCACCATTAAATGATGTCATAAGAAGAACAGATATAAATGACTTATATGTAGTACCTTCGGCCATCGAGTTATCTGGTGCTGAAATTGAATTGACCCAAGCAATAGCCGGTGAAAAGAAATTATATAATGTTTTGAAGAAAAGTAATTTAGCAGCTTTTGATTATATTATTATTGATACCCCACCATTTTTCTCTAATGTGTTAACTAACGGATTGTCTACTTCGCAAGTTGTATTAATACCAGTTGAGTTGCGTAGGTATGGTATAGCCGGTCTGCGCCAGTTGTTAGGTATTATTGAAGCTGTTAAAGAGGGTGTAAATGAAGATCTTGATAGTTGGTATATATTACCTGTAATGACGGATTTAAGACAAAAGGAAGATAGAGAGGTTCTAGAATTTTTAAAGAATCATTATGATACTCATGTTTTAAAAACTAATATCAAGCGTAACATAAAAGTTGCTGAGGCCGTTAAGGAGGCAATGCCGGTAGTAGCCATAGATAAAAATTGCCCTGGGTCACTTGCGTATATTGAGTTAGCAACTGAAATTGAGGGGGTTTTAAATAATGTCAGTTGACAATCAACCCTTGGCTACCAGCAGAGTTGCTAAGCTGCTACAGGGTAGAAAAACCCCAATTCAAGATCCTATTGTTAACAAAACTGAAGATGATTCTCTTTTTAAACTTATTCCTATTGATAATGTTATTCCAGATCCGGATCAGCCAAGAAAAACGTTTTCGGAAGACAAGCTTTCTGAGCTTGCAGCATCTATTAAAGCAAGAGGTATTTTACAACCTATTAGGGTGGTACCAGCAGATGAGCCTGGAAAATATATAATTGTGAATGGTGAAAGGCGTTGGAGGGCTGCCAAACAAGCTGAACTTAAAGAGGTTCCGGCTTATATAGGTGAAGATACTTCAAAGAGTGAAAGATTAATAGATGGTCTTGTGGAAAATATTGTACGTGCTAATTTAAGCTCGATTGAAAAGGCCAATGCAATAGTTGAGATCCAAAAGGCTAATCCTCAATTATCTGATAAGGCACTGGCTAAGAAAATTGGTATTAGTCGTAACATGCTGTACCGGTTGCTTAATATTCACAAGCTGCCTGAGTATATGCATGAGATATTTTACGCTGAGAGGTTAACAGATCGTCATGCAAAAGCGTTGTTGATGTTAGATGAACATAAACAGCTGCAAGAAGAACTATTTCAAAACATATCTGATGAAAAAATATCAGGTACTGAAGCTATTAAGTTAGCAGAAGAATGGTTATCGCAGATAACTAAAAAATCACCAATATCTAAATTCTATGGTAGCTTTATTACAAAAATAAGCAAGATTGATAAGAAAGTTGAAAAAATGGATGAGACGGAAAAAAATTTAATGAAAGATCAAATTAAAGATATGAAAAGACTTTTGGATTCTTTAGAATCAAAACTTAAATAATTGACAACTATGGGTATTCAGATTATTAATCTGTTTACCCATATTTTTTAAAATCAGATTTTTAAAGGAGGAGTTATTTGTAATTCATGTCTAATAATTATTTTGGAGAGTATTTGGCCCAATTAAGGATAGAAGCAGGTTACTATGATAGAAAATCACTGGCTATAGAAAGTGGAATAAGTAATAGCACATTAACACGTATAGAAAATGGGGTAACTAAAAAGCCAGCTCCTGCAACCTTAGATAAATTAGCTAGTTGTCTTGATGTTCCGGTAGAGCAATTAATGAAGGTTGTTGGGTATTTATAAGGTAATATTCAAATGATTATGTTTTTTAAATAATGTCTAAAGTGTAAACCTGGTTTACACTCTGTTGATTTGTACCAGAGTATAAAACATTGGTATAGTAGTTTGTGTTTTAACTAAAAAGTTACTAGTATATTACTTTGACTTTCGCAGTGGCTGCAAACGCCTTTTTCTTTATAAAGTACTATAGGAATGATTAATCCTAATTGGCCAGCAATACACGTTCTATGTTGACCGTCAGAGAACTCATAATGACCACAATCATATTTAATGATAGTGATTGGAAATCGTTCAAGTGTAGAATATAGGATTGATGCTTTATAGTTACAATTACTTCCTTCTAAATTTACTGAGCATATACCATGGCCAATCTTATCACATGTATCTTTTGTAAAGTTAAAGCAAAATGTTTTACCCTCTGGAGAAAAATCGGATACTCTAATACCAGGCAATTAATTCCCCTCCTATTAATCATTTTAATTATTACTGCATACACAACTATAAATTGCAACTGCATATAATTTCAATCTATAAATCAAACAGATGTTTGTTATAATATTAATTGGTGATGCAAATGTCAAAACTTTATCGAGAACCAATTTATATATATACAGACAATAATAACATACCTAAAAAATTTATTTGGCGTAGGCGATTTTTTGATGTGCTTGGGTGTAGAGTTATTGAAGATATACCAGATTTCTCTGAATGGTGGCGCAAACGGCAGCCAACTATTTACAGATGTACTACTGACAAAAACATTGTTTGTGATTTAATTAAGAGGAATGAAGGTTGGGTATTGGAAAGAATTTGGGATTAAGCTAGGTAATTAAAAACTTAGCATAATATACATTTATAAAAGTTTAATTGTTTTCTTATATTGATAAACTTTGTATAATGTTATATTATTGCTATAAGAAAACTTTGCAAAATGTTATTGGGGTTATTTGTCAATTTACTTGGTTAAAGTATGGGGAGGGGTAATATGGAAAATAGTGTAGAGTTAGAGCAAGTACCTGAAATTTTGCAAAATGAAGTTAAAGATTATTTAAAGTCTTATCCAGATGCAAGAATTATTGATGTCAATTTAAGTAAGTCTACACCGTATAAAGATAAAACTATAATTGATAATTCTTACAGGGTATATACAGAACATGGCAATCTCTTGACGGTGTTCAGATATAATGTTTGTTCTAACCCTGATTTCACTGATTTTAAAGTATATAAAAACAGTATGATAGCCGGTGACATAGATGTGTTTATTAAGAAATCAAGATGGTTTTATAGATGGACTGAAGGTAAGTAAATAAAACTACTGTAAAAGGATGGTGATTAATATGGGTAATTTAACTCATGAACAAAAGGGTGTTCTTAAAAGAAAGGCAATGGACAGTATTAAAAAGGCTTTATTGGAAGAAAAATTGGCAGTGATTAAAGAACCGTGGGAAATAAGAATTACAAAACGGGCTGACGAGTATTTTGAAATTACAGGTCGCATGTCAAGTTTAACGGTCTATTTGACTGAAACAAATAGCGGTTATCTAGTTTCTGTTCCCAGTGAACAACGTTGTGGTCATGTACCAGCAGACTGCAATCAGTATGATATTGAAAACTATGTCGGTCTTGAAAATGATATTGATGCCACTACACTGGCGACCGGTGTAAGATGGTTAATTCAAAATGGTCATGCTGCCAATATTTAAGGGAGTTGATTAAGTGCCAAAGTATGAACTTGATGATAAAACAAAAGAAATTATATTAGGATTACTAGATAAGTGTGTAGAATTAAATATAGGCAACGTTAAATTCGAGTATTACCCAACACCGGGCGATTCCAGGAACGTTTATTTTGCACTAGTGGAAATGAAAGAATTCTGGGAGTTGACTGTTGAGGTTAAGGATTTTAGCGTTGGAAACTATATTGATATTTATAAGGTAGTTGATGGTGAAATTATTTTTAGACACTCGGAAAGTGCTTAATATTATAAATTTATTTAAAAACTGAAGCACAAATGCATCCAGGCGGTGGCAACAATGAACATAGATATATTTAAAGAGCATTTATTAGATGAAGATAAATCAATAAAGACTATCAATGGTTATATATCAGATCTGAAGGATTTTTTGGTATGGTTTGAAAAATCTAATGGATTTAGTGCTGGCGCAAAGGATATAACCAGTATTGACTTGAGGGAATATAGGCAATACTTGCTAAATAAAGGTTTAGCCGTAAGTACAATTAATAGACGTCTAGCAGCAATAAGAAAATATTTAACATGGGCTAATGAAAAAGGTTTATTACCAACTGGTTTACCGGCCCTTCCTAAAGAGTTGAAAGATAATAGTAGTAAAACAGCCCCAAGGTCTCTTACAAAAAAGCAGCAAGATGAATTTTTGAAGGTTGTTGAAAGAGGGAGTAATATTAGAGACATCGCAATAATAACATTGTTTATTAATACTGGCCTTAGAAATAGTGAGTTATGTTCATTGCAAATTAGGGATATAGATGTTTCTGCCCGTAGTGGTTGGTTAACTGTACAAGGGAAAGGTAATAAATTTAGGAAGATTCCTTTAAACAATGAAGCAAGAAAAGCGTTACAAAATTATTTTGATAATTATCGAGTAGGGGATTTTTTGTTTGTAAGTAGCAGAGGGCCGAAGGCAGGATCACGATTAACTAATGTTGCGGTACAAAATATTTTTAATAAATATAAAGATCAAGTGCCGTCTATGAGAAATGAAAAGAAAATTACTGTACATACTCTAAGACATACATTCGCTACCAGGTTGTTAGAGGCAGGACGGAACTTGGTGGAAGTACAAGCCCTCTTAGGCCATGAAAACATTAATACTACTGCAATATACACAAAGCCACATAAAAGTAGCTTACAGGCTGCTGTAGATAGTTTATGTGATGTGTAAACCTGGTTGACACTTTTAGTATTGTAATCACCATAGAACGTATGTTATACCAAAACAAACTTTACGTTCTATGGTGAAACTGAGAGCGTTGCCCAGGTCTTTTAAATTAACCCCAAGTTGTTAAGTCTATAAATAATTGATTCTTTACTAACCTTAAAATATATACTTAATTCTTTTGTTGTCATATCTTTATACAATTTTTTCATTAGTGTACCAGGCATTAATAATTCTGCTGCAAATGTATTTGCTTCCCATTCGATTGGGTTATTTTTTTTAGTAGCAGATTTCATTAAGTCCTCGACACAATAATAACGTTTATCATCATGTAAATAATAATGTCCTAACTCATGGGCTTTTGTGAACCTTGCAAGATTAGGGTAAGATACTAGATGCTTTTTATTGATACCCATGTAAGTATAATCGTTATCATGCATGAGACAGCCGCGAATATGGTCTGGAAAGTTCCATGGAATAAGTTCAACTCCTACTTGTTCGATTATTCCGTCAATATCCAATGGAGTAATAGATTCCTCTTTGAAGGTATAATATAAAGATATTGCTTTTTTTATAGCTCTTTTTGACATTATTATCCCACCGCCCTTTTATAAGAAAACACCTATCCCTTTTGGGGATAGGTGTTTTTAGTGCAACTTGGCAATCATAGTTGAATACAACCTTAGACCCAAAGCTTTGCGTCACCGATTTTCATCGGTTTTGCCCCTTAAGAATAAATCTATTTTCCCTTAATTATAGGACTTAAGCCATGTAGAAACAAGTATAAATTTGTAACTTCCTAATAGATAAACTATCTTTTATCTACTATTCTCTTTTTGATGTGTTCTTAGTTTGATAAATCTTATAAATTCTAAAATGGATTTTAAGCCTTCTTCATCAATATCTTTAGATTTTCGGTAGTAAGGAAGTTCACCGCTTTCTAATAATTCTATATATATATTTTGCAGTTCTGGATCTATTTTTGTAATATCTAATAATTCTTTTCCTGTCAGCAGATAATCTACAGTAGTATTTAATGCATCAGCAATAGCATTAAGTTTTGTTGCGCTAGTATCTTTTTGTCTTTGGTTTGTCTCTAATAAATAAATATATGTTTTAGAAGTGCCGCTTTCGGCTGCAAGTTTTTCCTGGCTCCATTTTTTTGATTCTCTTAGTTGTTTAATTCTATCTCCCATTGTCTGTTCAGACATACATATCCCTCCTTAGAATATGTAGTTGACATATGTTGCATTATCTAATATTATAACCATATATACATATAACAAATGTTAACATATAAAATGTACTGTGCTGGGGTTTGTGTTATAAAATTAGATTTAATTAGCTCAACATAGCAAACTAATAGTGTTTTTATTGGTATATAGCGCACAACTTCATTATTTCAGTATAACAAATGTTAATCACGATTGTTAGTTATAAGTTTAATAAATTCTGTTAAAGCTATTATTTCATCTTGCGATAAATTAGACACTTCATTTATTAGATTATTAATTTCCGGCCTGAATTTAGTATCTAGATAATTGTCACCACAAAAAAATTCTTCAATTGTTATGCCAGCTGCTTTACAGTAACCTTCTATCCTATCTATTTTAATGGTTGAATTATCGTTTTCAGTCCGGGATATAGTGGATTGGTCAACTTTTAAAATCTTAGCCATTTCAATAGTTGATAAACCTAATGTATTTCTAATTTTTTTTAATTTACCTGCAATGTCCATATATTTCTCCTTTTATGCATATTTTGTATATCTAATTATTGTAATCTATTTAAAGATATAAATAAAATGTAAAAAATGCATTACGCCTATTGCAATTATGGCAAATATACATTAAAATATACTCAGGTGATGCAAATTGTGCATAGATGTAGGCAAAAGAATTAAAAGATTACGAAAACAACAAAAACTTAGTCAAAGACAATTAGGTGAATTAACCGGCAAATCACAGGAAACTATTAGTCGTATGGAAAATGGAAAAATTGGTGTATCTCTAGTTTTTTTAAATAAATTATCTAAAATTTTTAAAATTCCTCTAGATTACTTTTTAAAGCAGAAATAATTTTTAAATTGCATTAAATTGCTTGCACTAATTTAACTTTAAACCAGTGCAAGCTTTTTAACTAAATTGTTCTTTGACAATTATACTCATGGTTGCCCGAGGCAGAGAGAGCATAACAACTGTGAGTTATAGGAGAATATTACCGGGCTTGGTGGATCATTACCTCACCTCGGGGATAAAGGGGAGCAGTATTGCCAGATCGCCATTTGTTGAGATTTCTACTTATAGAGATAGAAATTAGGCCGGGACGTTAGCAAACCCAAACGGTAATATTGATGATTAGAATCTAATACTAGGGCTTTTTATAAGCCCTAGTATTAACTGATAATTAAGTTGGGGGGATGTTTAAATTTATTATAACTCCTTGTTGGACATTATGAAGCATTTTGATAAAATGTTGTATTTTCACTCAAAACAGGTATCTTCATATTGCATATTATTAGCAGAAGAGTATGGTTTCAGTAAAGATTTTATTTCTGATGTAAAAATTGCTGGTTTATTACATGACATAGGCAAAATCAGTATATCTAAAGATGTTTTAAATAAAAAAAGCAAATTATCTCTAAACGAATATAGTTATGTAAAAAAACACTCTGTAATTGGCTACAATTTATTAAAGTCTATGTCTGTATCTAAGACTGTGCTTGATGGCGTTCTGTATCACCATGAGCGCTTTGATGGGAAAGGTTACCCAGAAGGTCTTAAAGGATCTGAGATACCAATCACTGGCCGTATTATGGGCCTTGTTGATGCTTATAGTGCTATGGTTATGGATCGTCCTTATCGACAAGCATTAACCCATAGTGCAGCATTATTAGAGCTAAGAAAAAATTCTGGTTCGCAATTTGATCCTAGCTTAATTGATTGTTTTGTTAAAAGTTTTAAGACTGACAAATTATTTTACGTAAAATAATTAGATTTTAAGGGGGTTATAAATTGAATAGTTGTAATTTTATTGGTAGATTAGTGGAGGATCCAAAGCAATATGGTGAAGGGGATAATGTAGTATCAACATTTAAGCTGGCGGTTAACCGGGCTTATACTAATAGTGAGGGCGAAAGAGAAGCTGATTTTCCGCGGTTTGTTGCAAAGGGTAAGTTGTCGCACTTAACACAAAAAAGTTTAAGTAAAGGTACTATGATAGGAGTAGAAAGTCACTTTCAAACACGAAAGGTAGAAGTTGATGGTGAAACAAAGTATTACGAAGAATTTGTTATAGAAAGGTATACTTTTGTTGAAAAGAAAAGGTAAAGATTAAATAAGGGGAAATGCTTTATGAAGATAATTAAGACTGCAATTTCAGTCTTATTTTTTTTAATAATGGTAGCATTACCTGCAAATAGTTATGCTTCCCAAGATCAATATGGTAATTACTACAGGGAGGCCAGGATTTTTGGTAAGGTTATCAATGATCATATAGTTTTTGGCAGCTTGATGTTCAGGGCAAATAATGGAGAATACATAAATTATGCGGATAAAACCTATTGGCAAGTTTATCCGATGTACCCAGATGATCTTTTAGATATTCAAAACAACATAGACAAAACGGTAGTTATAAACTGTAGGATGTTTAATGGACAAGCATATGGTCAAGAAACTGTAGCATTTTATAACGTGAAGCAGGTTAATTACAACATTGAATTATCAGATGAGATTGTCTTTGGCCGTCTTAAGTCACCTTATAAGATGATAGGTTTTAGTATTGACAAGGATAGTGTTTTAAAGGATTTGCTACAAAATTTAAAGAGTTTGTCAAATGTAAAGCTTGAAGATAGTAGTGAAACCAATCGAAAAGCTGTATATGACTTAAAAAATAACAGTTTATTACCGGTGTGGTTGTTAGCTAAGAATGAAGATGTTGAAAACAATTTAGAAAGTCGTACTGATTTATTAGTTATTGCAGAACTCAATCAAGGCAATAACCATCTTGTTAATGCTGTAGATATAAGTGAAGGTCACATTAAAAATTTATTATCTAATGTATCTTTGGCCGGTAGTTGTGATATAGATCCTGGACCGATGGCAATCTACGGAAAAATTGATAAAGTTAAAAAGGAAAAAGAAAATATAGAATTGGTTTATATCGAAGGAGCTGCAGCAAATAATTTTGATGGTTGGAAGAAAATATTTATAAAAGGAACAGATGATCCATCCAGTATAGGGGAGGAACGTATTCGAGTATCAATACCGGCCAATGAAGTAAAAAAAGGGGAATATATTTTTGTTGCTGGTACCAAGGTTTACGATGATGAAGAAAATGAATATTATGTAAGACCGGACGTTTATTTGAATAAAGATGAGTTGCTACATGCATTGACAGTATTAAGAAATCTAACTAACTAATAGAGGTGGGTTATGAAAAAATGGGTAATAACAATAATTATATGGATGATATTAATAATATCATTAATTTTAAGTGTTCGCAGCTCAACGGTAGCAACAATGATAATGAAAAACACCCAAGATGTTGCAACTATAAGTCAGATAAATGAACAACAAATTGTCATGAGCTTTGCCAGTGCCTATGTGAGTGAATTTGCAACTTTAGATAAAGATGAACCATTAGAAAATCGCGTTAACCGTTTAAAGCTATTTAATAAGAACTTGATTGAAAGCTACAGGTTACAGGATATAACAGGATCTTATAAACCTAGCAGTGTTTCTGTTTTATCTTGTGTTAAAAATAAAGACAGTTATTTTGTAACTGTTTTAGTTAATAGTTTAAACAGTGAACCTTTATGTTTTAAGTGTAGAATTGGTTTAAGTAATGGCAATCCTTATTCTGCATCTATACCAGTTTTAGTACCGTTTGAATTAGCTTCAGAGAAAAGAGATAGTAATTATAGTTATGGAGTAAGCGACGAGTTAAAGGTTTTTGCTGAGAGGTTCTTAGAATCTTATTTGCAGGGTGAGAATAAAGCTGATATATCAATTTATACTGTGCAGGATAGCGAACTTAAACCGGTTGGTAATAGCAAGTTAGTAAGTGTAACCGGTGTAACTAGTGAGAGTAAGGTTGAACAACCTAAAAAAGTACAGGCCCAATACTGGGTAGACGTTCAAGGCGCTGTAATTAAGCAGCATGCAATCATTGAAGTACAGTGGGAAAATAATAAACCTTTAGTGGTATCTATAAACCCAATATAAAGGAGTGATCTCTTTGTTGAACAATAAAAAGACAAAGTGCATAATCTTAATATTTATGTTTTTACTGGCATTTGCTTCCCCGGCTTTTGCAGATGCTACGGTAGAAGAAATTAATAATCAGGTAAGTAAAACTGCTTTGTTTATTGCTCTAAGTTTTATTGTGATTATATCAATTCTCTTTATAATTAAACACCAATATGTATTCTTAGCTGCTTTCTTGGTTGTTTCAACTGTAGTTTTGTTAATTATTGCTACTAGTGGGATGATATTATTGGTACCGGTAAAATGGGTAGCAGGTTGGTTTGGAATAGATATTATTATTTCTAACTAATTGGTGATATTATGAGTGGTAAAATTTTAAGACAAGCTAATAGTTATAAACCTTTTTTCAAGATTAAGCCAGTGATTTTTAACCTGGGGGATATTAAATTGCCTGTTCCTGTTTATTTGGAGTGGGCAGTTTTATTCTTTTTTAATCTATTAGTGTGCTATTTAGTATTTGGTTTGATTTTAGGATCGGCGCTAAAGGCTATAGGTTTAATTCCTTGGATGATTGTAATAGCATTTACAGTCGCTATAACGGTGTTAACAAGTAAGTTTGATGCGGCCGGCAAATTTATACCTAAGTATATAATTGATTTTTTGTTATTTTTAATAAGGAAGAAAAAACGTACATTTTTAGGGCCTATTCCAAAAGGTAGTAAAGGAAAATTTGATTGGAAAGTTGAGGTGGATTAATGGATTTTCCTCTGAAATACTTTCATAAAAATATTGTTATAACTAATGATTTTATACCCATGGCTGTTTATCAGCTGCCACAATCAGCATACAATTTTAAATATGAGAATGTAAAAAAAATGGTACCGAGAAGGTTGGAAGAAGTTTTAAATGTATTCTCGGGCCGTGGCCAACTTTTGTATCTCACTAGACCAGTAAGCATTGACGAAGGTACTTATTTGGCTGATGCTGGTTGCTATCCCAAGACCGCAGAAATAATGAAAGAAGCTCATAATCATGCAACTGATGCTATAGATTACTTAAATACATTACGATCTTGGAAGCGAGAAACTTATATTGCTTTAGAGCTGCCATTGCCTGAAAAAGTAAAGGTTGAAATGATTAATTCCGTAAAGGATATAAAAAGTCAAATTATTGAAATGTTTTTAGCTACTAAGAAAAGGGTAATTACACCGCAATTATTACAGGAAATCGAGATAGCGGAAAATGAATTATCAATGCAGATATCCCCCACTTTAGGCACTGAACCAGTAACATTTAGTGACATAGATTGGCTGATAAGAAGAAATCTTTATAGAAGTGATGATATACCACCACCTTTACCAGCGAGGGAGAGTGGTTTTTTTAATGAAAGTATGGTTCTAGCTTTAGGTGATGGTGTTACTTACGAAGAAAAATCTACAATGATGGCATTAACTACGCCTAGTGGCGAAATTCATTATCAATCATTTATGCACATGGTCGATGTGCCAACAGATATCAGTGAGTTAAATGTTGAATGGTTATCTTTCTTAAACTTTCTTTCGGTACCGGTTGATGCAGTTGTTTATTTTGAATGCGAAAAAAATATTAAAGCTAAGAAAACATTTAAGAAAAAGTCCGGTATGTTAAAGGATCAAATCAGAGAATACAACGATAGTAATGAACAAACAACACATGAAATAGATGTTGCGGAAGAACAAGAACCAATATTAGAGGCTAAGTTATCATCTGGCATGGGTTTGGTTAAATTTGGTTGTACTTTATGTGTTAGTGCTAAAGATTTAAGAGAATTAAGAAGTGCTGTTAAAATTGTACAGCAAAAGTATAGTAATTTTGATTTCAGACTAGTCCGTGCACCCGGAGATCAATTAAAAATGTTTTACTCTTTTATACCAGGGGCTAAACCGGGAGGGCCTTTAATACCATGTGACCCATTATATCTTGCTGCAGCCGGTGTTCAGGCCAGCTTTGATGTTGGAGATAAAAAAGGTTTTGTTATCGGACATATGCTTAATGGTATCCCTGTTTTATTTAAGCCAGGTGATGCAATGCTAAGGAATCGGTCTGGTGCAGTTTTGGAGCTGGGTACACTTGGTGGCGGTAAAACCAACCTTAAGTTTTTGCTAATATACTTGGCAGCGCTTAAAGGTGCCAGGATAATTACTATTAACTCAAAGGCTGAAGATCATGTTTTAGAGCTGTTACCCTTTAAGAGCAGACAGGTTGATTTAAGTTATACTGGCAATGCAAGAATTAATCCATTAACAATAGCTAATGATCCATTGAAGGCGAGGGATATTGCAAGGGACTTTTTATGTATCACTTTAAAGGTAGGAGATAACGAATCACGTTTATTAGCTATTGTTGAAGCACTAGATAAAGTGTACTCACTGAATCAAGAAAAATGGCACCTTGATTCAGTATTAAATGTATTAGAAACAATGCAAGATGCCGATGAAAACAAGATTAATGAGGCAAGAAGATGCTCTAATCTATTAAAGGCTTACAAAATGAGCAGTCTAGGTAGAATGGTATTTACTAAGGAAACAACATCTTTTGATGGTGATGAACAGATTACATCTATTAACCTCGCAGGGTTGCCATTACCAGGTAAAAATAAAAAGCCAGAAGATCCGTTAACTGAGAGCGAAAGACAATCTATCGGTTTAATGTATTTAGCAGCAGTTGCCGCCAAAGAAGTGCTATTAAAATATGATGTCAAAGCTTTAAAAGTTTATAGCAGTGATGAAAATTGGAAGTTGGAGTTTGTAAACGAAGGTAAATTATTAACTAATGAAATAATCCTGATGGGTAGAAGCATGAATATTATTCCAATTATATCAACTCAAAATAACTCACATCTTGATGATGATACTAAAAAGAATATTGGATATGTTTTTGCATTCCACACTGAAGATCTCGATGAAATTAAGGCTAATGCTGATTTGTTGCAAATAGATGCTGATAACAATGTTATAGAAACGTTCAGACAGTTGCGTACAGGTACTTGTTTTATGAAAGACCTGGATAATAGAGTTTCGGTAGTTAAGATTACTCTATTACCTCGCTATCTGAAACAAATATTTGATACAACCCCGAAAGAGGACCAGAAGGTGGTGGGTACTTGAAAAAAATCACCTTATTAATATTAGTGTTAATGTTGATGGTATGTATGCCTGTTTTTGCTGCTGAAGAAATAGGAATGCCTTTTAAAGATTTGTATGGGAAAGCAGAGTACGAAGCTAAGATTTTTGAGTTATTTACCATAACACCTTTGGTTACTGAAACGGCAAATGAATCAAAGGATGCTGTAACAGGTATTGTGATTACTGATCCCAGTTGGCAACCTAATTGGGAGCAAATACCTTTCACAAGGTATTGGGTTGATTGTTCCGCAAAATTGGTTTCAAAATATGGAATCCCTAATTTAGGTGATGCTACTTTTGTTTTTTTTAACATGTTCACTAATTTGATATTTACTATATCAACCGGTTTGGTAAGAATTTCCACAGAGGTTTTAATAGCTGCTTTTCACACAAATTTTTGGATTGCTTTTGGTGGGCAGTTATCAGATACTGCTAGGGAAATATGGAACGGTAATAGTAACTCTGCAGGTTTAAAAAACACTCTTTTTATGCTGGTTGTGACTTTTGCCGGGATTTACTATATCTATAAACTTATTAAGTTCCGTTACACTGATATTTTTAAAGGAGCTTTGATAAGTATACTTGTTACTGCACTGCTGTTTGTATATATTGCAAAAACAGATACAGTTTTAAATTATGTGTCTGATGTTGCAGATACGGTTGCCGGAGCTGCCTTTACAACTTTGTCATACAATAATGAGGTGCCGGCCAAGTCGGTATTGGACAGGGGAATTTTATCTTTTGCCGAAAACTCATGGAATATGTTAGTTATACAACCTTGGTGTTATATGAACTTTGGTACAACTGATTTGTCAACGCTGTATATTACTGGAGAAGAGTACGAAAAGGTAAAAGAAGTTTTACCGCAGGAAATTAAAGAAAAAGTTACTCAGGGTATGCGAGTTGATCAAATAATCCTTGGTCTACAAGCTGGTAGTCAGGAACGCGCGGATGCTATATCAGTTTTCCAAGACGACAAAATAGATCATGGCAAACATACACAAACAGTAAGCTCATTAGCGCCATCGGATGTAATAGTAGATTTCCTTTTTGCTTGTGTATTGTTTATTACAGCAGCTATTTACTCAATATTTATTATTGTTATAGGATCAATTGTTTTTATAGCTGGCTTGGGGATTTTGCTAAGTGTTGTTGTGGCACCGTTTGTTTTATTGCTTGCTATGTTGCCAGAAGTAGGTTGGAATTATGCTAATAAGTTAGGTGTTATGACTTTAAATGCTTTTGGCGTTAAAATTGTTTATGGTATTTTCATGGGCGTTATATGTGTTGTTTTAAATATAGTGATGAGCCTTTAAAGTAGGTGAATAAATGTATTTTTTAAAGCTGATTATTATTGATTTAATTTTAATTATGGCTTTTTTATGGAGAAAAAAGTTTTTGAATCATGCTTATAATGCAGTTAATTTCAGGGCTGGAAATGTACAAAATGAACGCACCGGTAGCATACAGCAAGGCTTTAAAAATCTTGCTAGAAATAAGGTGCTCGACAACGCCAGGAGGAAAGGCGGGGTTATTGGTAAGGCTGCTAATATGGCCGATTCTCTTAGACAGGCTTGGTTAAATGAAAGAGTGGTTTGGGTTAGAAACAGAGATTATAACACCAAACCAAAATATAAAAAATTTGAAGCTAAAAATAGTAAAGATGGTAATAAAAACAAAAAGGATATAAATAATGCCCAAGCAACCCCAAGCGTTAATAAGGAAAAGACAGATAATAAACCAGCAAAATATACGATCAAGAGTGGTTTTAATAGGCAAACCAAAGATATAGATAATAATATTAAAGAAAAAAATGAACCAGAAATTAAGGATGGAACACCTGCTAATCAATGGCTACCGAGTGAAGCGCAGGATGTTGAAAAAAGTATTAGTTTACAAGTTGAACCAAGTGAAAAAACACGTATATCACTAGATAAAAGCAACAGTAGGCATGTTGCTGATAACGGAATAAAACGGAAAAAAGTGACATTGGTTAGAAAATCTAAGACAAATGGAGTACAAGAACAAACTATTAATACCAATCATACCCCGAAATCAGATATAAACAAAACAAAAGATGTTTCTACTATGTCTAGTAAGGTTAAGGACGTAAAAGAACAAAAATTAAATACCAAACGTACTCCAAAATCAGATATAAACAAGACAAAAGATGCTACTGTTATGCCTAGTAAGGTTAAGGGAAAAAAGCTAAATGTTACTTCACAAACACCAAAGGAATTACCTAAGCAAAAGCGAGGAAGAAAGATAAACGAGAATATTAATCCCAGGGTAACAACTGAAATACCCAAGAGGGATGGTGAGTAAAGAGTTGTGCCTTATAAAGCTGCTTACTTTTATAAGCATAGAAAGTTAATTATATATTTGATTGCCGGTTTTATATTATCGGTTATGCTGTTGGCTGCCACTATATTTATGCTGTTGGCCTTTTTATTTTCAAATCAAGGCATATCAGGATCTTGGGAAGCTGGCGATCCTAGTGCATTAATAAGGGGACAAATACCGGCCAATTATATGCAAATATTTTTAGAAGCCCAGGAAAAGTATAAAATTCCTTGGAATATTTTGGCTGCTATATGTAAGATTGAAACAGAATTTGGACAAAACGTTGCAGTTTCAAGTGCCGGGGCCATTGGAATCATGCAATTTATGCCCGGAACTTGGGAGGCATATAAACAAGATGGAGATAATGACGGACAATATGATCCATATAACCCCTGGGATGCAATATTTTCAGCAGCTAACTATTTAAAGAGTAATAATTTCAATGAAGATCCTTCAAAAGCAATCTATAGATATAACAATTCATGGTTGTATGTAAGAGAGGTAACGGCAACGGCTGAAAGGTATAATAATACAATTATACCATCGGGAAAAGGGGCCTGGCCTTTACCGCCACAGTTTAGAGACATAACATCTTACTTTGGCTATAGATACCATCCGGTAGATAAAGAATGGAAAAATCACGATGGTATAGATGTTGCTGCCCCTGGTGGTACAGCAGTTTATACAGCACAACCAGGTAAAGTAATATCTGCCGGTTGGTCGGGTGGTTATGGATATTTAGTTATTGTTGCACATGATGATGGATCTACTAGCTACTATGCACATTTAAGTGCAATATTAGTTTCTAGGGGTGATGAAATTGATAGGACTAAACCTTTAGGACTAGTTGGAAGTACAGGAGTTTCTACAGGTGATCATTTACATTTTGAAGTTAGGCTAGGGGGGAGAAAGATAGATCCTTTACCTTGGGTTGATGCAGCAGTCAATGATTATATATAAAGTGTCAACCAGGTTTACACTTTTATTTTACGTGAAATATGAGGTGGTCTAATGATTTTTGTTTATGGGCCAGACGAATTTTTAAAGGAGTGTCAATATTTATTTGAAGATGCTGTAAAAACCTGGGGTAAGCCCAAAAATAATGACATTGTTATTATAGGGTTTCCTGGGGATGAAGGTATCAAATTAGCACTAGAAATGAAAGGGCCCAAAATATACATTATTTGTCCTCCTTCTCTAGTGCTTTGGAAGCAGATAACAGGCACAAATGTTAAATGGTATAGCAGTTTGTACGAATTAGCCGATATTGAATCTTTAACAGAAAAAGAAAAAAATAATAAGCCTGATCCTGTTTTAAATCAGCAATTTGAAGATGAACCATTAATTGAAGAAGTTGTCAAAGTTGAATTTGAAGCGAATGAACTTGAAGAACTGGCACCAGTAGAAAAAAATACTGCAATAAATAATGAGGAATTACAACTTGAAGAACCAGAGCAAGTAAACTATCAGAATTCTGAAATGGGGAAACCTATTAAGAGGGGTTATCTGATACCGGTCTACAGTCTTAAAGGGGGAACTGGAAAGACCACAATTGCCCAAAATATTTCTGCTGTGCTTGCTAGTGGAGGCAAAAAAACATGCCTGGTTGATATGGACTTGAATACAAAGTCTTGTAGTGATTACATGCTTTATAAGTATAAGCCTACGGTAAATATTTTATCTTGGCTTAACTGTAATAAACTTGATTGGGACGAAGTAAATTCGTTGTTGGTTAAAGTAATGAATGGCATATATTTATTGCCAGGTTTACCTAATGTTTTACAAAGTGATTTGGTGAATGAAAAGCTAACAGAGTTTATTTTAAGTAGTCTATTGGAGCACTTTGATTATGTACTAGTTGACTTTGGGCCAGCGTTATTGCCGTGTACTAAGGTGGCACTATCTATGAGTGATATAACTATTATTGTAGCATCACCTGATGTTTTATCAGAATCAGCAGGTAATAGAGCCCATATTCAACTTGTAGGTGATGAAAAACTTTTATCAATAGATAAAGTTAAGTTGATTGTAAATATGGATCATGCTAGAGCAGAGCGAAGGCCAAAGGAAGTAGCCAGAAATATTGGATTTGAACTAGCTGCAGTAGTGCCTAAAGATGAAAAAGCAATTAAAGCTGCCACTAATGCAAGGCCAAGAACATTGCCGGTTCTATTAAAGAAGGAAACGCCTATAAAAAAGGCGTTCTTTTCTTTATCAGAGCAGATTATCCTGGGGTATGAGGGTAGACAGAAAGATAACGGGAAATTTTATCATCTAGCTGACTTTTTACAGAAGGTGAGGGGTATATTTGGAAACAAAGCTACTTCTAGTGTTAAAAAATAAAAGAGTAGAAAACTATTTTAAGGATAAATTACCGGAAGTTGAAATATATACCGGTGATGTTAGTATGATTGATGATCTTCAATTTAATATTGCTGTTATAACTCTTGCACCCAAGGAGGCATACCAGGCGTTACTTGAAAAAGTAAGGGCGGTAAAAGAAAAAGTTGATGTTTTAGTTGTGGCCTTGGGTGAGGAAAACGAAGAAAGTAAGTTTATTTATGAAAAGTTAGTTGATATGGGTGTAAACGAAAAGTTAATTATTACAAGCAAACCAGGTAAAAAGGTTACATCATCCCAACTAGTTAAGGGAGTGCAAAATGCTATTGAATTATTACCTGATGAGGAAGATGATCCACCGCTATGGGATGAAGAAGATCCGGAGATCGAAGATGAGGAAAATATAAATGTGGAGACAATAACTGAACAACCTAGTGCGCGTGGTAAAATAGTAAGTTTTTTTAGTTTGAAAAGGGGTTCAGGTTGTACCACAGTAGCTACTTCATTTGCTGGACATATTACTGATGCGGGTTTAAAGGTTGCATTGGTGGATTTTGGAGAGCCACCAACCGCAAGTTTTCATTTAGGTATAAATGATCCTGCAGAAGTTGAACCAAGTTCTGTGTATAGTGGTAAGTGGGGTGAGTTAATCATACCCAGGAGCGTTGGTGACTTTCACGGGATGTTTGAAGAAGTTAAATATAATTATGATGTAATTGTAATAAATTACCCTGGTAAAATATTACCTTTTCCGGAATGTGATTTTTCTGTAGTTGTTCTAGATACAGACTTGCAATCAATTGAATTATTAATTAAACAAAATAAACTATTAAAATACTGTTCGCCTTTGTATTTAGTAAATAAAAATAATCCGCATGGCGTACCGGTGGATGTTATAACTAAAGATATCATAGGTGTTAAACCATTTTGTATTGAAAGTGATTATGAAGCATGTCTCCAAGCTTTATCTAATGGTGCGCCGGCAATAACTAAGAGCAGCACAATGGCCTCTACGGTAGGTAAATTAGTTGCAGAATTAGGGCTTCTTGTATGTTAATTAAGGGGTGCTAAATATGAGGTTAATGGTGTTTGGTGATATTGATGTTATAGAAGGATTAAGTCAATATTCTTCTATAATTGTTGCAACGGCCCAGGATGTAGAGAGTGCTTATGATATTATGAAGGATACTGAAGCGGATCTGGTGATAGTTGGGTTTTTTAATGCACTAGAGTTAGCTATTGAGTGGGCAGACATTTTTCGAGATAGAAAATTCATGGCCATAAAGGAAAATAAAAGTTTATCAGATTATAGGCAAGCTGCTGCAGCCGGTGTTAAACTTATTAGTTTAAAAGATATATTTAAAATAATTGCTATAAGTGCCGGTATTAGTGGTTCTTTAACTAAAAGAGAACGGCTTGAAGATGATGAAGTTGATAGAAGTAAAAAAGAGTTTAACAAACGTAAAGGATTTTTCAAACAAGTTATTGGCGGTGTTTTTTCAAAAACAAAGGCAGTGGAAGAAGATAATAAATTTGCAAGGGTACTAACAGTATGGAATCCAACTGGAAGTTATAAGTCATTTACAGCACTTAATATCTCAATAACACTAAGGGCTGCTTTATTGAATTTTGACCTTACTTGCCCTGAGCTTGATGTGTGGTTCGATATTAAACAAACTTCTTTAAAAGATGCCAGCCCAAAAGATGCAGGAGTTCTGACGATGTGTGATGCGTTAACTCCTGAATTATTACCTAATCTATTAAGAGTTAAAAAATGGGGTATACGTTATCTGCCAGCAGGTAATAAGTTGGGGAATATAGGGACCCCGGACATTGCTAAAACTGTTGATGATGCCAAGGATTTATTTAAGCAACTAATTAATAAAGCAAAAGAAGATGCAGGAATTGTTGTAATTGATGCAGGTAGGGATTTTGAGTTACCACCAACATTTGCAGCATTGAGTGAGGCAGATATAATTATTATTCCGGTGACAACGCCACAGGAAAGTGAAATAGTTGCCTTACAACTGAAAGAATTAGCAAGGGTGGGAGTGGAAAAACCTGCAATAGAGTTAGTCTTTAATGAACAACTTAAGAAAGTATGTAAATATCGTATAATTGCAGATATTGACTATAGGCAGGTAGTAGCTGCAGCTAATGGGAACACGCCACATTGTTTATCAGAAACAGGACAGGATTGGGAAAAAATTGTGAAGTCTATAAAGTTAATAAATGAATGATTCCGGGCAAAGCCCGGTTCCACCACAGAACGTATGGGCATTTTATAAGACCGCAGATAATTGCCAGCCCACACGCTCTATGGCGGCTAAATTATCAAAATCAATATATCAATGTAGAAAATTGTGGTAAAATACACAAAGGGAATACTATAACAAATGGGCCTCACCTGCCGAGGATGGAAACATCCAAAGAAAGGGGGTGGGGCGGATGATCACTATATCTGATACTATACAGATAGTTATTGCAGTGATACTCCTAATCACCCTTGTAGTGTTAATAGCTGACCGTAGCTAGTAATTAAAAACCCTTGAACCGTTGCAGCAGTTCAAGGGTTGAAATGAAACCTCGGCAGTGAGGCACACAAGCCATTTTGTTATTAGTATTCCCACTTTTATTATCATAAATAATAACACTTTTGTCAAGATTAATTGTTATATTATGGAAGCGCTAAGGAGGGTAAGATGTTCTATTATAATAAACTTCTAACGCCTATACGATATTTGATAACACTTTATTGGTTGTTTCTAGCCCCTGCAGCTATGGCAGTTGAGAGATTTGGGAAATATGCAGTTATAGTTCTACTTACGATATTAATAGTGTTATCTACACTAATTTCTTCATTACCTTTTACAATTACTTTTTGGGAATCATTATTGATACTTATGCCGCTGATTGCAATATTGCTGTTAGATTACATTTTTATAACTAAAAAGTACGGTAAGGTGCTAATTATTCCTTCTAATAAGCTAATTCTTATGTTAGTTAGCAAAATGGGTGGAGTAGCTGATTTTAAGAAAATACAAGAGATTGATAGCAAATCTAAGTTTATGGAAATACATCTTTTAAAACGTGCTGAAGTAAATAATAGACATGATTTGGTTAACATTGTAAATAAAATGCAAAGTGATTTCAAAGGAGTAGTTTTTTACACATATACACCAATAAAGCTTGATGTGTTATTTGAGAGATATAAGATTAAATATGAGTTTATGCATAAACTTGATACTAAGATACCGCTAGAAAGAGCAATGAAATACCAGGGAAAAAAGAAAGCTATTAATTGCTATATTTTTAAAGTGTGAGGCCCAAAGGCCAGAATTAACCTTACCCCTACTTGAAAATTACACTACCATCTGGAAGCAGATTGTCAAGGGCGGACGTTCATCGGAGCGTAGCGGAGACCCTTGATTATCTGCTGGAGGGTGGTAGACTTCTAAAAAGTAGGGGGTATTAGTTAAATGTGGTATTGAAAGGTGGGTTTGGTGTAAGTGGGAAAGGTTTCTAAAGTAGCAATATGCATTATGGTGTTAATGCTCTTGGTGGCATGTGGGGAATCAAAACCGGAGAAGGATATATTAGTTGGTACTTGGGTTGATGAAAAAAACGCTGATAGCGTAATTTTTTTGGAAGATGGTACACTTCTATCATACAAAGATGTTGATTGCAGTTATTTAGCTGGGCAAGGGAATTGGAAGTGGGTAGAGGAAGGCAAAAAAGTTGTTTTTAATAGTGGCTATATGGCTGTGCAATATGAGGTTACTATTAAAGATAACAATCATATTTTATTTAAACAAAAGCATGGTGATGATTTTGAATTAGTAAGAAAGAAGTAACTTTGAACTGATGAAAAACCCTGGTGCTTTTATTTTACGTGAAATAATTTTCGTATGTGTCAGTAGGTTGTTTTACATTTGAAAAAGGTATATAATTTTTTCAAGTGGGGGGATGCGATTGAAGGAGCGTAAGAATAATACAAAAGGACAGCATGGAGGGCCGCGTCCCAATTCAGGAAGGCCTGCTGTTAAAGACAAGAGAAAAACGCGAACTTTTTCGGCTTCAGATAAAGAGTACAAAGATATGCTAGAAAAAGCTAATAAAATTGGTCTAAGCTTAAGTGAATATATTAGACAAAAAACTCTGCATGATAATTAAAAAGCAGAGTTTTTTAATTCCTATAGTGTTGTTTTTATCTTGGTTATGTTGTACAATAAAATCAAGGTAAAAGATAGGAGAGAAACAAAATGTCAGAACTAAAAGAGCAGGTTCTAGACGTTCAATTGGAAATCTTAGTCTTAATATAAATAAGGAGAGTGATTGATATATGTTTAAAAAGTTTTTGTCTAAAGTTTTTGTGTCTAGTTGCTTGGTCTTAAGTTTAACTACTATAGCAGCAGCAGATCAACCGACAGAACAGGTTGATGTTTACCATGATAATCAGTTAGTTACAAGTGTAGTGTTTAAAGTTGATAGCAACCAATACTTTGTTAACAACCAAACACCAGGGACGAGGATGGATGCATCCCCGTTTATTGAACAAGGTCGTACTTTTGTGCCGGTGCGTTATCTAGGAAATGCTTTGGGTGTAACCAATGAAAACATTGCCTGGAATGGTAGTACTAACAAAGCTGCATTAACATTGGGTGATAAAACAGCGGAGTTAACTATCGGGAAAAAGCAAATAGTGGCCACCGGTCAAACTAAACTGACGGATGTAGCACCGATGTTAAAAACCGGTCGAACCTATTTGCCAGCCCGGTACGTGGCCGAGGCCCTTGGCTATCAAGTGGCCTGGGATGCCACAAACGGTATGGTAATTGCTTACCCTGCAGGGCAAGAACAGCCTGACATTAGCACTGTGGTAGATTTTGTTGGTGGCCAGTTACCAAAAGTACCGGAAGTACCAGAGGTTCCAGTGCAACCACAAGTACCAACTGGTACCATAGATGAAATTGTGGCAAAAGCAATGCCTTTTAGTGGTCAACCGTTTAGCTTTGATGGGTGGAATTTTGCAGAAGGATGGGAAGAATCCCTACAATATGATCCCATGACTAGAGAGAAAATAAATCTCAAATTTCAAAAAGTGACTGTAGATGAACTGAGACAATCAAATGGTATTCATATTGGTGATACGTCTGTTATTCATGATGTCAAAATTACTGATGAAGGGGTATATACAACTCAATCTTCAATTTATCATACTGGTTTAGGGTTTATACTGGTGGAGGAAGGTAATATTATAAGATATAATTACAGTACGAACCCTGATATGCAAGGTACAACAGAAACAACTTTTGCTGCTAAGAAACATATTCGCGGTGGTACTTACAAAAACCCTCTACCTACCCCTGATATGAATAAAGTAACCGGCGTATTGTTCCAGTACGGCGATAAGTTATTACATGTGGATGTTAAAGGGGGTAAATGAGAATGTTAAAGAAACTTATTAACTGTTTGTTAATACTAACATTAATAATTACAGCCGTTCCAAATGGAGCGGCTTTCGCTTTGCCTTCTGAAACAGAAAATCCCCAACAGGAACAGCTTATCCATCAACAGGTAATTATGGGTTATTTTGATGTTTGGAAAGGGTCTACATGGCAGGATACCAATAATGATGGTGATATTGATGCTAGAGGTGACAAAAATAAACCGACCAAACCTTTTACTTACACGCTAGAGGATAAAGTAAAAGAAGGCTGGACAATAACCAGAGTCGAAGTTCAATATCCTTTCTCAGCAGATGATTATGTAAATGCAGGTGGTAGAATGTCTGACCCAGCCGGAAATCCATTGCAGAGCATGATGCCTTACCAAAGGTTTAAAGATAATTATTTAAAATATCTACCTCAAAGTCTTTCTGTGAGTGTTGCAAGCCAAGATTTAGTAGCAGGTAAAGCTCAAGTTCAATGGAAATTGGATTTAGAATACTTAGATCAAAATTATTCCTTAGACTTAACAGATTCTTCTAACCGCACAAAAATAGGCTATGAAGTTAAAGACATTGAAGAAATGGTCGAGGGCTGGCGTTGGTACCTACCAGGTATTATCAAATGGTATGCCATACCACCAACAGAACTACCTAATATCATGGTGGGTGAAATCGAACCAGGTGTAACCTCTGGCGAAGCAGTACCAGGTACACTATACTCTGCTAATGCAGAGATAGTTAACGAAAGTGATCAAAGCTTTACAAACGTGCCGGTGGCAGCATATAACAACGGTTGGCAAGCAAAGGTAAAAGATCAATCAGGCAATCTTGTAAGCACTATTAATCTCGGGCCGAATGAAACAAAAGTAATCAACATCAACTACACAGCCCAAGACCCCACAAGTGCCATTAAGGTGGTAGTAGATACGGCACCACTACCAGAAACGATTGAAGAGCAGACAAAAGAGGATAATGTTGGCGAAATTGAAGTTTTGGCTAAAGTTGCAGATCCACCCCCAATGTTGGGCGGAGATATAAAATTCAAAGCAGTTAACCAGACCGGCACAATTACACGTCCTGCTGGTACAGCGAAATGGACAGATAAGGTAACGGCCACAATAAATCCACCGGCACCTAAAGCACCAAGGGGCAGTATAACCAGTTGGAATATAACTTCAGCAACACTGACAATACCAGCTAAAAACCCAAAATTCACCTTTGGTAATCCGTTGCCACCGCAGGGAACTAAGACATTAAACATGAGCACAGGTGGCCACAGTTCGTCAGTAACATTCCAAGAAGATTGGGCCATGGACGGGGCTAAGATATATAATCAAGTTACACAGAAAATGATGGCTGTTACACCTAAGAATTACCCGATAACCGCAAAATATACAATTCACTACACATATGAATATCAAGTAAAACATAGGAGCTGCAGCAAAAATAGTGAAGGAAAGCGGAGATGCAAAACTTGGTATGAGACGAAAACTGGTTCAGGAAGCACTTCTGGTACTCTATCGGGCAACTTATATGTCAATGGAACAGGCGTAAATAGTAGAGCGCAATAATCGGTTTGAAGCCCCTGAATAGGGGCTTTTTCTAATCTTTTAGAAAAGGAGGTTGATAAATGCAAAAGAAAAATCCAAACGAAGGATATGCTTTGGTAGTAGCTCTTGCTGCTGCCCTTTTCTTTTCCATGATAACTCTATGGCTTTGTCCAGTCAAAGCGTATGCAAATGAAATGAATGCTCACTCCCCCGATCCTGAAAACCTGGGCATATATGTAAGAGAAATACCAGTAGTGTTATACAATGCTGCAGTAACTGAAATTGATGGATTAACAATAAAAATTGACAATCCAACTTGGGTATGGGCAAGCGAGTGGACAGGCAAAAAATATGGGGTTAACGAAGGTGACGATCTTTCTAATGTGCAGACAGAAATCTTTTTGTTACGAACAGATAAAGATACCTACAGTCCTACAGTAACCAAAGAGTTCAGACTACCGGTTGCCAACAAAGGGAAGCATAAAATATTTGATTTTATTACCCAAGGCGAGCGAGGTAATATTTCTGTAACAGCTAAAGGGCCGGTACCTACTCCTAGTGCATTTCATAATCAATCTTCCGGAATAAATGAAAACTTAGCCAAGCAATACGGGCTAGATACCAGTTTCCGATTAACACCGGCGAACCAATTTGGGGAGAGATATTACCACTTAAAAGCTCAAACTAACCAAGGGGCTACTGCTGTATATAGCGTATTTGATAACTTGCTTAATATAGACGAAACATACCTAAGATCAACCCATTTAGCACCAAACTATGACCAGTGGGTTCCAGAGTATGATTCCCAAGGTAATATTATAAACCGTGATGAGGCTGATAAAAGTACATCTTTTTATCGTGGCCGTAATTGGAACAGTCAATTAGGCACTGAATCGACTTTATGGGTACCTGGAAGTATTGCAGCAGTAAGCCAAAACATAGACTTAGCAATATCAACTTTGGATAAATACGAAAACCTTAAACTTGGAAGCGAAGTAGATATAAAGGTAGTTGTAAAAAACAATTCCAGCGTACCGGTTACAACGGATCTTAAATACCGGATAAATGGTTCATGGAAAAGTGCAGAGGATAATATAGCACTACAACCACAAGAGAATAAAGATCTATATATTAAAGTGCCGGTTAAAAAGAATCCCTATAGCATCATAGTCAAAGTAAACCCTGCAGAAAACAAACCAGCAATTGAAACCAGTTGGAACAACAATACATCAGTTGTAAGTATAGCAGCCGGTACCTTTACTCCACCACCTTCACCAGTGCCGGGATCAGAAAGCAAGGCTGACATAACCTTTAAGGCGGTTAACCAAGATGGCAGCGTAGTTAGAGAACCTGGTACAGCAAAATGGACAGATAGCGTAACGGCCACATTGACTGTAACTAAACCACCAATACCCTTTACTCAGCCTATAAAGGGTGGGGATTATATTAGCGATATTAAAGTAACTGGTTGGAATATAGAGTGGGCCAAAATAACATATCCAAAGAAACATTCAGAGTTTACCTTTGGAAACCCACTAGAGCCGGTTGGTACTAAAACTGTTAATATGACACCAGCAGGTAATTCAGCAACGGCAACATTTAAACAAGATTTCTCAATGGATGGGGCTAAGGTATATAACCAGGTAACAAAGCAACTAATGGCAGACAGTCCTAGGAGATACCCTATTCATTGTCAGTATAGGATAAAATACACCTATGAATGGATAGAAATAAAATTGACGGAGGCAGGAATAGTACAGCAGAAATATACGGGCAATGATTATATTGACGGTTCAGTAAATAAAAGTTTGTTAGTAAATGGTACTGGCGTTAATAGTCGTGCTCAATAACCTTGGCTTTAAGCCAAGGTTATTTTTATAGAGGCTTTTAATTAAAACGGAGGTGGCTTAAATGAGTAAAGACAGTTTGGAAATGTCTAATCAGGATTGGGATAGCATAGTTGATGTACAGAAAACAGATATTGTAGAGGAATTAGCATCACAGATTTACAAGGAGCATCCCGATTTATTTAATGGAGATAAAGTGGCTTTGGGTGAATCAATAAACGTTGACTATTTAGAACAGATCATAAGGCAAACAGTATTAACCCGTAAGGATTTATTACCAGATGAAATTGAAGAAATTACAGGTAAAATTTTAGGCCAAGCAACAGGGTATGGACAACTATCAGAGTTTTTTACAGGGCCTGAAGCTGAGGAAATAACTGAAACAATGATTAACCCTTCTAAGGATGGACCAAAAGTTTTTGTTGGTAAACATGGTAGACCTCATTATGTAGGTAACCACTATTTTAAAAATGATCAAGAGGTAAAAGACTTTGTGCAATTACACTGTGACAAGGCTGGTCGCTCATTTACAGCGGAATCACCTGTAGTAGACGCATGGCTTCCCGATGGCAGTCGTTTAGCAGCTATGGGGTATAAAGCATGTCCTTTAGGTACAATGATTACTATACGTAAATCACCTGTTCTTAGACCACCACTGCCATTATCAGTTATGGTTGCAAATGGGACAATGCCACAGCTATTCAGCGATATAGCAAAAGATTTGTTAGTACCGGGGCAGTGTAATATTGGTGTCTTTGGTCGTACAGACAGTGGTAAGACAACTCTATTAAGGGCATTAGGCTTATTTATTGATCCAATGGATAGAACAATGATTGGCGAAACCAGTTTTGAATTATTTATGCCAAACCTAGAAAACTGCATAAACGTTGTAACAGTAAAAATCGGTGGAAATGAAATTCTAAGTATGGGTGATATATGCGACAGTTTTAACCGGAATAACCCCGATAGAACTATTGTTTCAGAGATACGGGCCGGGGAAGTTGTTGCAGCAGCGGAAATAGCAGAATCAACTTCCGGTGGATTCTGGACAACAGCCCACTGTGGTTCAGTTAATCAATTGCGTTCCAGATTGCCGAAAATGTTTGCCCGGGGTGGTATGACATTACCAAGAGAGTTGGTAGATGATCAAATACGATCAATGTTTAATTACCTAATTTTTGTTGATAAAGATAGTATGAAAAAAAGAACCCTTATGGAACTTGTACAGGTAACTGATGATGATTACAGACCAATAATCCGCTTTGACAAAGAAGAATATGCACTTACAAGAGGTAAAACCAGACGGTGGATATATGAAAATCCTATTTCCAATAAAGGTTTGGCTGATCTAGGCTTTAGAGGCGGCACAATAAAACCTGAATATGAAAAGGTTATTGGGAACGGTTATTTATATGCTGCCGACCAGGGGGGAGTACAGTGTTAATTAAGTTATTGTTACTGTTTAGTTTATTTTTGTTATTTTATTTACTTATTGTAGGGGAGTTCCCTGTAAATTTAGAAGCACTTTTAAAGAGTGATCTTCCAAAACAAAAAACATTTAAGGATAAATTTCAAGTATATGTGTTACCTTTAATTTCAGCAACTATATTTTTCTTCTTTGGAAGAGTAGTATTTTTGAGTGTATTGTCAGGTTTGATTTTTGCCTTTTTAGGTTGGCATTTACCTAAATGGGTATTGAAGTGGAGGGAGCATAAGAAAAAAGAAAAACCAAGGGAATTAGCAAAGGATTTTATAACAAGTGCTGCTGGTATGTATGGTGCCGGACAGTTAACTACAGATGTTATTCGGCACTCAGCATTACGTATGCCTGCACCTTTTAACCAAGATTTTCAAGAAATGCTTGCTAGAAGAAACCTTGATGGCGCTCCTTTCCACGTAATGCTTCGCCAGATGGGAAACAAATACGGTTTAAAGGAATTTGATGCGGCGGCTGCAATTATTGAAGCCTCTGAAAAAGCAGGTGGACCAACAGCCGCGGCCAAAGGGCTTAAACGGCTTGGTGTGGCACTTAGAAAAAGGGAAAAACAACTTATGGAACGACGAAAAGCTAACATGGAACCGCAAATCGCCTGCCTTTTAGCCATTGTTATTTTGTCATTAGGTTTAATCATGGATGCTACTGTATTTCGAGCCGAATACCGAGAAGTACCCATAATAATGGCATCAGGTTGTTTAATTGTGGTTGGTTTAATCTTTGCAGTAGTAAAAATATCAAGCAATGCAGATCTTGAAAGTTAGAAGGGAGGAATGTATTTGGATGCGATATTATTCATAGGACTGTTCGCCTCTGTCCTAGTTACATTTTACTTACTCTTTGTTCCAACAAGTGAGTATGATACTACACCAGTAGGTTTAACAACTGAGTTTCTAAAAACACAGTTAGAACGATTCTTTAATTCAGGTGGCAATGAGAAAAAATTAACAATTATTAATAAGTCAATAGATGACATTATTAAGTATGCAACATTTTTTGGTTTAGGTTTTGGCTTATTGGCAACTATTTTAACTGTAAAGTTTATAGGTGCATTTTCTATAATAGTGGGCTTTGTTGCTACTGTTGCGGGCGTTTTAACCACCCGTATTTTAATTGAAAATGAATTTAAAAAGTGGCAAGCTGAACTATTTCAAGGTGTACCACCTTTAATTAATTTTATGCCAGCATTTCTTGATGTTGGTGCTTTAACGCCTAGCGAAGCTTTGGTATATACAGTACCATTTTTACCTGAGCCATTAAAAAGCGAAATGCAACTGGTTATTAATAGAATTAAACGTACAGGAGAAACAAACCAAGCTTTAAACACGTTATCGAGAAAGGCTAAACATCCGATAATAGATGCAGTTTGCTTTAGATTAGGCATGGCTTGGGAAAGTAAAGTTGAAGCTGACATGTTTCTAGATTTAGCAGAAAGTGTTGACAACGAAAATGATCAAGCAGCCACTAGAGCTACAGTAACTAAGTCTGGTTTGTTTGCCTTAATTGCGGTACTAGCACTTGTAGGAGCAATACCCATCTTTGGCTATCCTGCATGGGGATTTGTTGAAGACCAAATTACAGGAGGTTTCGGTATGTGATAAAGGAGGGAAACGATGTCAACAAAAAAAAAGGTCTCCATATTTTCAATAATAGTATGGATACTAGGGCTAATTGCATGTCTGCTAGCAGTGATATTCATATTTACAAGTATAAGAGGGTGGTTCTTCCGAATCTAAAAAAAGAAGATGGATTTATAGAGATCCCTGTTCTTGGAATGGCCATAATCCTGATATTCTTAGTAATAATCATGGTTATGGCTTTAGTTTATGGTATCCAGACAAAACTTGTCACCACTTATGACTGGTTTGGCGAAGCAATGAATTATGCAGCACAGGCCAGTAATATGGATGGTGACGTTAGCATGGTAGCTTTGCGTACTGCTGAAACAAAACAATATTTTAAATCGGCTTTTGCCGATATGATTGAAGGTAGTGTCAGTGGTGATAGTTTTATTCCTAATAACTACAATTATTATCCTGGCAACATTGAGATCAAAAGTTTTGAAAGTGTTGTGCCAGGAGATCCAGTTCCAGGAGGAACAGCAAACCAACCAGGGTATATGGCTGTTATAGAGGTGCCAGTATTCAATGACAAAATCCCCTTTAATGACAAGCAATATGTGAGCAAACAAATGCGATATTTTGCCGTGGTTAAAAGTACTACAACTAATTAAGGAGAGTGTTTTTAATGAAAAAAATTATTAAGACCTTTAAGAGAAAGATTAAGACTACAATTACTAGCGAAAGTGGACAATTATCAGCAGCTGCGTGGACATTAGGTTCAGCCGTTATAGTTGTAATAGTTATCGGTGCAATTATGGCAATATCAGATAGTACCGCAACAGAATTATTTCAACGCATGATTAACAACATCACTGATACTTTAGGAATTTAATGAGGTGGTTTAATGCTAAAGGATATGGTATCAACCTTTGGTATGCTTTTTATTCTCATTGGTTTTTTAGTTGCTGGTGCATTATTCATCGGTATGATGGGACAATGGTATGCCTTACAAAACCAGGCACAGTTTATTGCAGTAAGTCAAGGTAAGTACGGCGGTTATACAGAACAAGCAGATAATGCATTAAAAGAGTTTGTGCAAGATATGAATTTAGAGCCTACTAAAGTAGATGTGTATGTATCCGCCCCTAATAGTCCGGTACCTTGGGGTACTACAGTAAAGGCAGAAGTTACAAATCATTTTAGATTTAAGGTAGGTACCTTTCTAGATATCACAACACCAATAAAATTAACAGGGAGAGGGCGTGCAGTTAGTTCTTATATGCCAGGTACTTATACTGTCACATATACCTCTCCTTCATATTAGTAGCATGGGTACAAAGGGTAGAGATGTGGTTATATGGCTAATGATGGGCATATTTGCCCCGTTAGCCATAATAACACTTCTGTTAGGAAACAAAAGTTTAGGAATAAGCTTATATACGTGTTATCTGTTAACCATTATTCCAATACTGTGGTTTTATTTAGTAGAAGTTCCTAACTCAAAGAAAATCAGCCAGGATTTAGAGCTAGATTTTATTATTTTAATGCCAGTTAATGTATCGTGGGTAAAGTTATTTACCCGTAAATTTACTAAGTATCCCATTAAAAAAGCTTATGAGATACATCTAAAAACTAATGTTCACCAAAACTTATCAACTTATTTTGAGAATCTGGATGATGATTTATTAAAAATTCTCAATAACGTTAATATGCAAGATACGTTAGTGATTTGGGAAACACCTTCCCCAGTACCGTCAAGGTTTAGAAAACTTATCAAGGAAAAACGGTTATTAAACCAAGCGATTTATGAAAAAGGTGGGTGGGGAATACCTTATCCACCTTTTGTAAACCATTATTTAAAAAAATATAAAAATAGAGTTTATCACGGAGCATACCTGATAACAAAAAGGAGTGAAATTAAGTATTGAGTAAAAAAATTGGTATTATAGTATCAGTGGTGCTAGCCTTAATTTTTACTGGCACCATTATTTTTACTGCTCAAAAAGATTTAAGGGCAGAAACAAAGACTGTTGAAGTGTATAAAGCAGTTAATTATATTGCTATGGGTAGTGAAGTAAAAAAAGATGATGTAAAAACGGTTGAAGTTCCTGAAAAGATGATTGATAATTTGGTTCAAGACATAAGCTATTTTGAAGGGAAAGTGACTACTCAAAACATTGGCCCTGACCAATTTATTTTTGAAAACAGTGTTGCAAAAGGGTTGGCAATTAGGCCGGGCTATGTAGAAATTTTTATTCCCACAGATTTATCCAAATCCGCACTAGCAATTGCAGGTGAAATGGTTGACTTGTATCCTATTGGAGATAGTTACGAAGGAGTGCCGCTACCTCCTGTTTTTGAAGGTGCGCGGGTATTACACTCTTTAGATCAAGAAGGTAAGGATATTGATCCTTCCCGTGCCCAAGATTTAAAGGGAATAGCAGCGTCAGGGACAAATATACCAGTATCTGTTGGAGTAGAAATACCTAAAGAAAAGGTTAGTCAAATAGTAATGTATGCTGGTAATAAAAACATATACCTTGTAAAAAGTTCTAAATAGTTAATTGGGAGGGCTAGAAATTAAATTATTTCAGTCCTCCCTTTCTTGTTTTAAGAGGTGATTAATTTTGAAGCGATTACAGTTTCAAAAACAATGGGTAACAGCTTCAGCATATCAGTTGTTTGGACTAGATAATCTTGTTGAATTAAAAATAGCTTGGCCTGATAATATCAGTCCTGATTTCTTGACAGGTTTACCTAACAGGCAGGTATATGATGAAGCAATATCTTTAGCAGTTAAAGAAGCTGTTAAACAAAATGCTGCAGTTGGAATTATAGTTTTTGATTTAGATAATTTTAAAATAGTTAACGATACATATGGCCATTTAACAGGTGATGAAGTACTTAAAGAATTTGCTTTAAGAGCAAAGTCAGTACTTAAATCAACTGATTTTATAGCTAGATATGGGGGAGAAGAATTTGTTGTACTTACTACATGCTATTCAAAGGCATATGAGATTGGCGAAAGGGTACGGTTAGCAACCTGCAATAAACCTTTTGTTATAGAGGATATTAATCTTAATGTTACATGTAGTTTTGGTTGTGCTAGTTATCCAATAGATGGGTTAACTGTTGAAGATGTGTTTAATAAGGCAGACAATGCTTTATATAAGGCTAAAGAGGCTGGGAGAAATCAAGGAATGGGAGGTTAAAATAATGAAATGTTTATTGGCAGTTGAAAGTGAAATTGCAGAAAATCTTAAAAACAATCTAAAAAGAATGGAGAAGTTTAAAAGTTGGGATTTTGAAGTCTGTGATCATGCTGAATACCTGGCACACTTTTCCTTTAAACGTCCTGATGTAGTAGTAGTAAGTCGTTATTTACCAGGGGAAAAGCCATCTGTATTGCTAGAAAATATGCAAATGATATTTCCGACAAGTCGAATTGTATTGTTGGTCGGAAGGGTTAGTGAAACAGCAAAGGTATACATTAAATTAGCTAATAAGTATGGGCTTAACAATATAGTTACCGGTGTGCTTCCTGGGGACCGCCCATACATATTACCAGCAGCACTTATGTATGACATTGAAGAAATTACAGGTGAAAAACATATAGGAACAGAAAGTACAGGCCATGATGTTTCGGAATCAATAAATACTGCACCCCAAAAAACTGTATCAAATGATTATGCAGATGAAATTGATTGTTCAGCTAATTATGGTCAACATTTAATCAGTGATCTAGTCAATGAGAAGGCCAAGGTTGAATATCCAGTAAGGGAATATGTTACAGAAGACCCATTGGAGCAACATATGCCACCGCATAATGTTGTTCAAAAGCCAGAGAATGTTGTTGAATTTAAAGAAGCTAAAGTTACTGAAGAAAATGAAGAAGTTACTACAACAGAGGATATTATTTCACAATACATGGACACTTTTGAAGTTGATGAAAGACGAAAAGGTGTGCGTGTAATAACTACCAGCAACAAGGGAGGGGTAGGCAAAACCACTGTTGCTATTACTACCTCAATAGCATTAGCGAAATCCGGTGTAAAAACGTGTCTTACTGACTTTGACTTTGAAGGCCCGAACGTCGCAACTTTTTTTGGAGTAGATGATGTACCAGGTATAGAAGTATTAGCCGAAAACAGATTATCACCAACGCTTATTGATGATTTGTTAATAGAGGTAAAAGAAAACCTATATATAATTCCAGGTGTCATGAATAAAACCAGCCCATATTTTGAAACTGGTAAACTAGATAGTATTCTAGATTATCTTGCTAATAAGTTTTCGGTAGTATTGGTGGATACGCCCCCGGAGTTTTGGAGCAGAAAGGCTTTAACAGAGGTATTTAAAGGAGCAGATTTAGTACTATCCGTTGTTGACCAATCAAAATTTAGTGAGGATGAAACAAAAAAATATGCACCAAAACTATTACTCTTTGGTGTGGCGCCAAATAAAATACGTATTGTATTAAACAAATATAGCCGAAAATTGCACAATGCTAAAATAGTTGAAAAACACTTTAACCATAGTTTTAAGAAAGATATAGATCCTAAAATGTTGCCACGGGTAGTAGCCACTATTCCGAATGATTGGGATGCACATGTTGGGAAGGGTTATAAAGGTGAAGTAGTGGGCCTAGACCAAACTTTAAGCCAATGGCATAAACTAGCTGCTGAAATAGCCCATTTAGCTGGTTATAAATATGCGGGTAATAAAACAGAAAAGAAGAAAAAAAGCTTGTTTGGTGGGCTATTTGGTAAGCTTAAAAAGAGTAAATAGATATGGCAGTATATGGAGTGATTTTGCTTACAACTTTATATTGTGCCTATACAGACCTAAAAAATTATTTAATATATAACAAAGTAACAGTACCTGTTTTCATCGGTGGTATTATATATCATACCGTCCTTGGAAACGGGTTCTTATTTTCTATTAAAGGCACTATCATAGGTATTTTTATTTTAATATTGGCAGCTATAACAAAAAAGATTGGTGAAGGTGACGGTAAATTATTAGTAGCGATAGGTTCATGGCTAGGGTGGTTGCCTACATTTTTGGTACTTATAATAGCAATGATGCTGGCTGCCGTGTGGACACTTTTTATTCATCTTAAAAAAATTTTAAATAGGAAAATACCTTTTGGTGTGTGTATCTTTGGTGGGGTTATTTTATTAGGGGTGGTCATTTTAAGTCTTTAAGAGAGGTGATTATATGAATAGGCATGAGATAGTTCAGCAAGTTAAAGAAATGTCCGTGTTTTGTGATGTAGAAGGTATAGCTGATGCATTAAAAATTACTCCCCAAGCTGTACAAGATATTTTGGACGGTAAAGATATTGAGATTCAAGAAACAGAGGTAGATAATCAACCAGTTATCCAAGTAAAAACCACTACCATGGTGCACCGACAAAAGATAATAGCGGTATGGAGGGCCAAAGGTGGGGTGGGGGCTACATCTGTGGCCATGACCTTAGCTAGACAAATAAGCGAGAAAATGACTACTATATTGCTAGATTTAAACTTTGAAGAAGGTGGCAGTGATTTATTACACTACCTTGATATGCCCCGGTACCCGCAGATGAAATTGCCCGATAACATATGGGATCGGGTAGAAGAAGTACAAAATAACTTATACGTTATGCATCCAATTACCCATGTTGTAGGTCAGGAAAAGATTACACCACAAGATATACAGCAACTAATACTAAACGCTAGACAAGAATTTGATGCTATAGTTCTAGATCTTCCTAATGGCCAAGATGAATGTATCTTAGAAGCCGTTAAAAATGCAAACGCTTTGGCACTTGTAATGACTTCTGGCCGTCAAGAGGGTTTTAGGGCTGCAAAACTAGCAAGCATGTTTAATAGCAAGAAGCAAATTTTTGTTGCCAACGCTGGGCTTAAAGAAAAGCAGGTAAAAGAAGTGGTACCGGCTGAACAAATTATTGTGATACCTTACGATAAGAGTTTAGATGATAAACTTGAAAAACAAATCCCTGTTTCTGTAAAGTCACCCTTTTACCACGGGGTAAAGGGCATATATGAAACTATATTTGATGAAGAGTTTGACGAGGTGCCAGAGGGTAAATTCAAAGAGCTTATATATAACACTAAAGGAATCTTTAAACGTAGCAAGAAAAAATCTAGGCCAGTAATAAATCGTTTCAAGGATAGTTTTGGCGCGGTGGGAAGTTTAGCTGGAAGTATTTTTTATGCTGGTAGTTTGTTATTGGTTGTAGTTGCAGCTTTAATTACCATTGATAGTGTAACTGATATTAATATTCCATTTATAAATCTAATAACTTCAAAATTAAAGTAATATGAATAATAATTATTTAATGAATTGGGCTTTAATACCGCCCAATTCATTAAAATTACCTTAAAAAGTTTTTGTTTGCTCCTATGATATAATACGTAATTATCATATTATAGGAGGAAACAAAAATGGATAGCACTACATTAATATTGCATAAAACAGAAACAAATAGTACCTACATTAAAGAGTTTTTACTTTATCTTAAATCGGACAAAGGTTGTAGGCCAAAGACTATACATGTTTATGAACAGGATTTAAAGGAGTTTATAAATTATTTTATAAACCGGGAGATTTTAACTCTTAAAGAATCCGATATACGTAATTTTAAATATCACTTAGTAGATAGGAATTTAGCACCACGAACAGTTAACAGAAAACTGGCGGTGCTAAGGTCATTTTATAGATATTTTGTAAACTCAGAAGAATGGGATAACATTGTAAGAAATCCTGTAAACAATGTAGCATCTTTGAAGATAAAGAGAGATACCCCTATAATCTTGAATGAAAGTCAAGCAGAAACGCTTTTAGATGGTATTTTATTGATAGGTACTTATGCCACTAGAGATTATGCCATATTTAGCACCTTTTTGTTTACTGGTATGCGTGTAGATGAGCTAATTCATCTTAGAATTAGTGATATTGATAATGATAATAACCTTATTACGATAAGGGATGGTAAGGGTGGGAAAAGTCGAATAGTACCCATGATACCAAGACTTAAATTAGCACTGGCATTATACCTCCAACGGGGGATTACATATAAAACCAAAGGGAGAAGAAGGAAAAGGATTGATTTGACTAAATGTGGCAGACAATATTTTGTTAATCCCGGTATTGAAAATGATAACTATTTGTTTTTATCAAGGCGTGGCGAGAAATTTACATCGAAAGGCATAGACTATCTTTTTAAACAGTATGTAAAGAAGTTAGGTTTATATAAAGAAGGATTATCATTACATGCTTTAAGACGGAGTTGTTTAACTTTTCTCTACAAAGAGGGCGTGGATCTGTTCATAATAAGGGAGATAAGTGGTCACGCAAGACTACAAACATTGGAACACTATTTGCGAATAGATAAAGCGAAAGTATATGATGCAATGAAAAAACATCCCTTAGCCAAAACTGGGGTTAACCTAGATTTAGTAGATATGATTCGCGGCAGTAAATAAAGCAAAAAAAGCAAAAAAAGCAATATACTGACATAAAGTTACAGACCCTTGAATTTATTACATATAATTCAAGGGTTTTATTGTTAATTAAGGTAATGAAAGTATTTTTTTGTGTTAAGTTTCCATACTTCTTAGAACGCCCATTTATTGAAGGTTGAGGGGGCTGTGCCTAGTGTAGATGATCCAAGATGGGTTTATTTTTGCTCGTGGTCTATTACTGAACCTTCACAAAAGAATCAAATTCTTTATATAGGGGACGGTGATAAGTATTATTTTAAGGGTCGTATCGCAGACAATGAGGATAGTAATTACGGAGATGTTTATGATAAAAACATGAATAAAATAGGAAGTGTTGGCTTGGATCGTAGTAAATTCGATGTGTTTCCTGAAGGAACTTGCTATTGGTATGTAGGGGGATATGGTGGTTATGATTTTTACGCTATTGAGAGAAATTTAATTCCTTGTATAGTTATTTCATCCCCTTCAAATAATCCACCATTAAAGGTAGAACGGTTTAAAGTTTTGCTGGGAATTTGATGTTTAGAGTTAAAAACATGCTCATGGCAGCATGTTTCTTTTGCATATTAAGGGAGTGATGGGGGATAAAGAAAGATATGGGTTTTAGTGGGTTAACTAATTAAGGAATAATAGTTATTTCATGTGAAATACTGGAATAAGGAGGGAAAAACATTGTGGAAGTTTATTAAATATTTGTTAGTTACTGTAATGTTTGTAAGCATAATAACACCGATAAATAACGCCCATTTAGGGAAGGCTGAGGCTGCAGGGGATTTTAGCTATGTCATTAACAATTATTCAAAAGTAGAAAATGGTTCATTTGACAAACTGATTTTTGATGATATTGTAAATGGTTTTACATTATCTGGTACGGCTTTTTATGATGACTTTTCAACTTATAGTTTAGGTTCTTCCCCTTCAAGATGGAATACTACAACTAATTCTGCTGATAGCTATATAAAAATTGAGGAAGAATCATCAAACCAATATGTCCATATAGTTAAAACTAATATAGATGCAACTAGACCTTCCATGAGTGTAGGCTTTTCTCCTACTAATCAAGGACAGGCAGAATACAGAATTAAGGTAAACAGTGGGCAGGCATTTATGATAGTAAATGGGGATGGATTTACTAACACATTAATTGATAATTTTAGAATTACGTTTGAGAATAATGGTAGGATTACTTATGGTACCACGTATGGCAGTGATCCAAGTTATTATCTCTGTGATTACAACTTAGGGCAAGAATATACAATAAAATTTATGTGGGACTTTAGTATTAAAGATGGTATAGACATATATATCGACAACACTTTAGTAAAAGAAAGTGCTTACAGTGACCATATAAAAACCGGTGTAATATTTAATGGAATAAGAGTTCTTGGTGGGTTAGTTTATCTTAGTGACTTTAATGTTTATCAAGTAAAGTTTACAGAATTAGGAAAGACAACAGGCCAATATACATCTAGTGGAATAAATGTTCCAAACATTAACGTACATGGTAGCAAAATAAGTTGGTCCGAGACATTGCCTAGTGGAACATCCGCAACAATAAAAACAAGTATATCTTTTAATGGAAGTTCATGGACACCTTACAAAACGGCTACTAATGGTCAACCAATACCAGATTTACCAACCAGCGGCACATTAACAAATACTAAAATTAAATATCAAATAACGCTTAACACAACTAATATAAACATAACACCAGTCGTTAAAAACTTAACTTTTAATATAATAAATAATAAAATTCCTTCGATTAGTTTATCTATTCCTTCAAATAATCCACCATTAAAGTAAGAACGGTTTGGGGTTTGGATGGAAAATGGGTGACTAAGGCTAAAAACATGCTGGTGGTAGCATGTTTCTTTTGTATTTAAAGGGAGTGATGGGAGATAAAGAAAGAGATTGAATTTAATGGGTTAACTGATTATGTAAGATCAGTTATTTCATGTGAAATGTTGGAAGAAGGAGGTAAAAATCTTGTGGAAGATTATTAAATATTTGTTAGTTGCTGTAATGTTTGTAAGCATAATAACACCTCTAAATAACGCCCATTTATTGAAGGCTGAGGCTGCTAGTACCCTTTATTATTACAAAACAAGGGATGATGTTTCATGGCAATCTACTACTGATCCCAATACCGTGCCAACTGTTTTATGTGGTGGTGCAGATA
>JBAIYS010000019.1 GCA_036763105.1 Peptococcaceae bacterium 1198_IL3148
AGCTCCACCTTTGGTTGCTAATACAGTTGTAATAGCTGCTGTCAGTGTTGTTTTACCATGGTCAACGTGACCGATGGTACCAATGTTTACGTGCGGTTTAGTCCGCTCAAATTTTGCCTTTGCCATTGGATTCTTTCCTCCCTTAGTAATCACATAGTTTATATATTAATTACTTCTTAGCGATAATTTCTTCGGCAATGTTCTTAGGCACTTCTTCATAGTGCGAGAACACCATGGTATATTGACCCCGTCCTTGGGTACGCGATCTCAACTCAGTTGCATAGCCAAACATTTCGGAAAGTGGTACAAAACCGGTGATCACTCTGGCGTTACCCCTTTGATCCATGGACTCAATGCGCCCACGGCGGCTGTTAATATCGCCCATCACATCACCCATGTATTCCTCTGGCATTACCACTTCTACTCTCATCATTGGCTCCAGCAGTACTGGGTTTGCTTTGTTGGCAGCATTTTTCAGCGCCATGCTACCAGCCACTTTAAAGGCCATTTCTGAAGAGTCAACGTCGTGGTATGATCCATCATACAGAGTAACTCTGACGTCCAACATTGGGTAACCGGCAATAACACCATTTTGCATTGCTTCTTGAATACCAGCATCAATTGGTGCGATGTATTCCTTAGGAATTACACCACCAACAATCTTATTAACGAATTCGTAACCAGCGCCTCTTTCCATTGGCTCAATTTCAATCCAACAGTGACCATACTGACCGCGACCACCGGACTGACGTACGAACTTACCTTCAGCTTTTACAGAGTTCTTGATGGTTTCTTTGTAAGCAACCTGCGGTTTACCTACATTAGCTTCCACCTTGAACTCCCTCAACAAGCGGTCAACAATAACTTCCAGGTGCAATTCACCCATACCAGAAATAATTGTCTGACCAGTTTCATGGTCGGTGTGGGTTTGGAATGTCGGATCTTCCTCAGACAATTTGGCCAGTGCCACCCCAAGTTTATCTTGGTCGGCCTTGGACTTAGGCTCAATGGCCACATCAATAACTGGATCAGGGAATTCCATGGATTCTAAAATAATTGGGCTCTTTTCATCACACAGTGTATCACCGGTGGCGGTAACCTTTAAACCTACTGCAGCAGCAATATCCCCGGCATAAACCTCTTCGATTTCTTCCCGGTGATTGGCGTGCATTTGTAGAATACGGCCAATCCGCTCCTTTTTACCCTTGGTGCTGTTCAACACATAGGAGCCAGCCTTCAGGTGACCTGAATAAACCCTAAAGAAGGACAGTTTGCCCACATAGGGGTCAGTCATGATTTTAAAGGCCAAAGCAGAGAATGGCTCTTCATCACTGGATTCTCTGTGAGCTTCTTCGCCACTGTCGGGTAGCATACCAGCTATCGCCGGCACATCGGTTGGTGCTGGCATAAAGTCTATAATTGCATCCAATAGCATTTGCACACCTTTGTTTTTAAAAGATGAACCGCACAGCACCGGATTAATTTTAACTGCGATGGTGGCTTTACGAATCGCTGCGATAAGTTCTTCTTCGGAAATTTCTTCTCCTTCTAAGTACTTCATCATCAGTTCTTCGTCTGAATCAGCCACCGCTTCCAACAGTTTCTCGCGATATTCAGCAACTAAATCCTTCATATCTTCAGGTATTTCCACTGTGTCAGCGGTGGTACCTAAATCATCAGTGTATATATAAGCTTTTTGTTTGACTAAATCAACAATTCCCACAAAGTTCTCTTCAGCACCAATGGGCAACTGAATAGCAACGGGGTTAGCTCCCAATCTGTCCCGCATCATTTGCAGACCATTAAAGAAGTTTGCACCGATGCGGTCCATTTTGTTAACGTAGGCAATTCTGGGTACACCATACTTATCCGCTTGTCTCCAAACATTTTCAGACTGGGGCTCAACGCCACCCACGGAGCAAAATACTGCCACCGCACCATCCAGCACACGCAACGAACGTTCCACTTCCACTGTAAAGTCCACGTGGCCTGGCGTATCAATAATGTTGATCCGATGATCACGCCAATGACAGGTAGTAGCAGCAGAGGTGATGGTAATACCTCTTTCTTGTTCTTGAACCATCCAGTCCATAGTTGCTGCACCATCATGTGTTTCACCGATCTTGTGTACCCTACCAGTGTAGAACAAAATGCGCTCGGTGGTAGTGGTTTTTCCTGCGTCAATGTGGGCCATAATTCCAATGTTGCGTGTACGCTCTAAAGGAAAACTACGCGCCATAATTTATCTCTTCCTCCTTACCACCTGTAATGCGCAAATGCTTTGTTAGCTTCAGCCATTTTATGGGTGTCTTCACGTTTTTTAACGGTGGCACCGGTATTATTGGCTGCATCCATTAATTCATTGGCCAACTTTTCTGCCATGCCGCGACCTGAACGTTCACGGCTATACTTGGTTAACCAGCGAATAGCCAATGTCTGGCGACGTTCTTGACGCACTTCTACCGGCACTTGATAGTTAGCGCCACCTACCCGGCGGGCCTTAACTTCCAATACAGGCATTACGTTTTTCATCGCCTCTTCAAAAACCTCCATCGGGTCTTTGTCGGCTTTCTCACGAATTATATCAAAGGCATCATAAACGATGGATTCCGCAACACCGCGTTTGCCATCTAACATGATTTGATTTATTAGTTTAGTAATAGTCTTACTGTTGTAAACAGGGTCTGCCAAAACTTCTCTTTTAGGAATACCGCTTCTTCTTGGCATCGGTTTCCCCCCTTTGCTATAGACTTCTAGCATAAAAAGCTATCTTAAGTAATATAATTTCATAACATCATTTACTTCTTAGGTTTCTTAGAACCATATTTAGAGCGACGTTGATTGCGGTTTTGTACACCTGCAGTATCCAACGCACCACGGATAATATGGTAACGTACACCTGGCAAGTCTTTAACACGACCGCCGCGTACCAATACCACAGAGTGCTCTTGAAGGTTGTGACCAATTCCTGGAATATAGGAGGATACTTCAATACCATTCGTCAGGCGCACCCTTGCTACTTTACGCAAAGCTGAGTTTGGCTTTTTAGGGGTTGTTGTGTAAACCCTTGTGCACACACCACGTTTTTGTGGGCTGTTTTTTAGCGCAGGTGAATTTGATTTTTCAATTGCCTGCTCCCTATTTTTACGAATAAGCTGGTTAATAGTCGGCATCCAGACTCCACCTCCTTCCCAAGTAACGCATCAATTTTATAATAATTGACACAAAAACTTACTCTTCAATAATCGCCGCAATAGCACAGCGGACATCAATACCACAAGCTTTGCCTAAGTTCTTCATGCTATCCACTTGGGCAAAGGGTATGTTTTTAGACTCACATATTTTAATAATGGGTTCTGTGACGTGCCTATCAGCATCTTTAGCGATATATAAAAACTTAACTCGACCCTTTTCCACAGCCTTCATTGTCTGTTTAGCTCCAACTGTTTTTTGACGAGCTTTGGCTATTTTTTCATATGGCATATCAAATAAAACCCCCATATGCGTCAACGCACTCGTATATAATATCACCTGGCAGCCACGTTGTCAATAAAATTACTACTTGGTAATTGTGATTTGGTGGAGACAAATAATGGCCTCCACCAAATCTAATTAGGCGTTAGTTGTCAGCCTTTGCCACTGCAATTTCTTCGCCTTGCTGATTCATGGGTTGAATCTCGATATTTCTGTATCTACTTAATCCTGTTCCCGCCGGAACCAGTTTGCCAATGATTACGTTTTCTTTCAGGCCCAGCAACGGATCGAGTTTTCCTTTAATGGCCGCCTCAGTGAGCACCCTGGTAGTTTCCTGGAAAGAAGCAGCCGATAAGAATGAATCTGTGGCCAAAGACGCCTTAGTAATCCCTAACAATACTGGTTTAGCGGTGGCTGGTTCACCACCAACTTCTTCAATCCGCTTATTTTCAGTATTAAAGTCAAACACATCGACTAGGCTGCCGGGCAATAGGTCGGTGTCACCGGCATCCTCCACCTTGACTTTCCTCAGCATCTGGCGAATCATTACTTCAATATGTTTATCGTTAATTTCAACACCCTGCAAACGATAAACCCGTTGTACTTCTTGCAACAGGTAAACCTGAACATCCCTAACCCCTTTAATTTTTAATAAGTCGTTGGGGTTTACGGAACCCTCTGTCAGCTCATCACCGGCTTCAACACGATCCCCATCATGAACCTTTAACCGAGCGCCGTAGGGGATGGGGTAGGTGTTCTTGTCTCCATCGTCACCGGCCACTTCCACTTCCCGGCGTCCTTTTACTTCACGAATGGTTACCACACCATCGTTTTCGGTAATGGTGGCTTGACCCTTTGGCTTGCGAGCTTCAAATAATTCTTCAACCCTTGGTAAACCCTGGGTAATGTCATCACCGGCAATACCACCGGTGTGGAAAGTACGCATTGTCAACTGGGTGCCAGGCTCACCGATGGACTGAGCGGCAATAATCCCCACCGCTTCACCAATATCCACCTGTCTACCAGTGGCCAGGTTGCGGCCATAACACCGCTTGCAAACCCCGTAGTGGGTTTGACAAGTAATTACTGATCGAATATTTACTTTGGTGATACCGGCGGCAATTATTTGTTCGGCATCCTCTTCAAAAATCAGTTTGCCAGCTTCCACCAGCACTTCGCCGGTTTCCGGATGCACCACATCCTCCATAGCATACCGGCCGGTAATGCGATCCTCCAAGTTTTCGATCACTTCGGTGCCATCTTTGATTACTGAAACAGTAACACCATGGTCGGTGCCACAATCTTCTTCCCGAACAATAACGTCCTGGGCAACATCAACCAAACGACGGGTTAGATACCCAGAGTCGGCAGTTCTGAGGGCGGTGTCGGCCAACCCTTTGCGGGCACCGTGGGTAGAAATAAAGTACTCCAAAACGGTGAGCCCTTCACGGAAATTGGCTTTAATGGGCAAGTCAATAATTCTTCCGGATGGATCCGCCATCAATCCGCGCATACCTGCCAATTGCCGGATTTGTTGAATGTTACCCCGGGCACCAGAGGTGGCCATCATGTAGACAGGGTTATACTTATCCAGTGAGGTCATCAAGGCTTTGGTAACATCATCTGTGGCACCATTCCATACATCAATGACTTTTTGGTAACGCTCTTCTTCGGTAATTAAACCACGCCGGTACTGTTTCTCAATTTCATTAACTCTGGCATCGGCGTTGGCCAAAATTTCTTTTTTGGCTTCCGGAATAGTGATATCAAACATGCCAATTGTCATACCTGCTTTAGTGGCAAATTTGTACCCTAAGCTCTTTAAACCATCCAGTACTTGCGCGGTGCCGGCATAGCCAGTTTTGCGGTAGGTTTGATCAACTATCCGACCTAAAGCCTTTTTGTCTGCTATACCATCAAAGAATCCCAGTTCATCAGGAATAATTTCATTAAATATTAGCCGGCCAACGGTGGTTTCCCGCTTTACCCCTTTATAGTTCACTTTGATTTTAGCGTGCAACGAAAGGGCATTATTCTCGTAAGCCAGTACAGCTTCATCCAAGTTGTTAAAGGCTTTACCTTCACCCAGCGCTCCATCCTTTTGCATCGTCAGATAGTAGCATCCCAATACCATGTCTTGGGTCGGGGTGGCCACCGGCTTGCCATCTTTAGGGTTTAAAATGTTATGGGCCGACAGCATCAAAATTCTGGCTTCTGCTTGGGCCTCTGCTGACAGCGGCACATGCACCGCCATCTGGTCACCGTCAAAGTCGGCGTTATAAGCGGTACACACCATTGGGTGAATTTTCAACGCCTTGCCCTCAACCAATACTGGTTCAAAGGCTTGAATACCCAAGCGGTGCAAGGTTGGGGCCCGGTTTAAGAGCACCGGATGTTGTTTAATAACTTCCTCTAACACACCCCAAACCTCCGGCCGTACCCGTTCCACCATCCTTTTAGCACTCTTAATATTGTGAGCCAGTCCTCTGTTGACTAGGCTTTTCATCACAAAGGGTTTAAATAGCTCTAAAGCCATTTCCTTTGGTAAACCACACTGATGCAATTTCAGTTCTGGTCCCACCACAATTACTGACCGGCCAGAGTAGTCCACCCGCTTACCCAATAGGTTTTGACGGAAGCGACCCTGTTTACCCTTCAGCATATCTGAAAGGGATTTTAATGGTCGGTTGCCAGGACCAGTTACCGGCCTACCGCGACGGCCGTTATCAATTAATGCGTCCACGGCCTCTTGGAGCATCCTTTTTTCATTGCGGACAATAATGTCTGGCGCCCCTAGATCAAGTAACTTTTTTAATCGATTATTTCTATTGATTACCCGTCTATAAAGGTCATTGAGATCTGAGGTGGCAAAGCGACCGCCGTCCAATTGTACCATTGGTCGCAGTTCCGGTGGAATGACAGGCAGTACATCCATAATCATCCACTCTGGCCGATTACCGGAGTTGCGAAAAGCCTCTACAACTTCTAAACGGCGAATTGCCCGTATTTTTCTCTGACCAGAAACTTCTTTTAACTCCTGTCGCAGTTCTTTGGCCTGCGCTTCTAAATCAATTTCCGCCAGTAATTCTTTTACCGCTTCGGCACCCATGCCTGCTCTAAAGGCATTGCCATGTTTATCGCGATATTCTCTGTATTCAGCCTCTGTTAAAAGTTGTTTCTTAATTAGGTTGGTATCACCCGGGTCAATTACAATGTATGAAACGAAATAGAGTACTTTTTCCAGTGCTCTGGGGGACATATCTAAAATTAGTCCCATGCGGCTGGGAATCCCTTTAAAGTACCAGATATGAGATACAGGAGCAGCCAGTTCAATTCTACCCATCCGCTCGCGGCGTACTTTTGATCTAGTTACTTCAACGCCGCAGCGGTCACAAACCACACCTTTATAACGCACACGCTTATACTTGCCACAATGACATTCCCAGTCCCGAGTTGGGCCAAAAATTCTTTCACAAAACAAACCGTCCCGTTCTGGCTTTAATGTACGGTAGTTTATGGTCTCTGGTTTCTTTACTTCACCGCTGGACCATGAGCGAATTTGATCTGGGGATGCCAGGCCAATCCGGATCCGGTCAAAGTTATTTAAATCCACCAAGGATTTTTCCCCCTTTAAACAGGTTTTACCGGTGTTTAGTTTTCTTCGTCATCCAGCTCTAAATCTTTATCTATAATTGAATCATCAAAGTCATCGTCTTGAATGTCATTATCGTTGTCGTTATCATCGCCATTTGCATTGCCAGCGCCTTCGTCAGACTCTGCCTTTGCTTCGTCCTGTACATCCAAGCCATATTCCCGAGCAGCCTCGTTTATGTCTTCGTCGGCCTCTTTAATGACAATTTCTTGCTCATCCTCAGAAAGCACCTTAACATCTAAGGCCAAGCTCTGTAACTCTTTAATTAAAACTTTAAATGATTCAGGAACACCAGGTTCTGGTACATTTTCGCCCTTGACAATGGCTTCATAGGTTTTAACACGCCCCACCACATCGTCCGATTTCACAGTCAAAATCTCTTGTAATGTGTAGGCGGCCCCATAGGCCTCCAAAGCCCACACTTCCATTTCACCAAACCTCTGTCCGCCAAACTGCGCTTTACCACCAAGAGGTTGTTGAGTAACTAAAGAGTAAGGTCCCGTTGAGCGGGCGTGAATCTTGTCGTCAACCATGTGTGCCAGTTTAATCATGTACACACAACCCACCGTTACCGGGTTGTCAAAGGGCTCACCCGAGCGTCCGTCCCGCAGGGTGATTTTTCCTGTGGGTGGCAATCCGGCTTGGCTGAGCGAATTACTAATATCTTCTTCGGAAGCGCCGTTAAAAACTGGAGTAGACACATGGAAGCCCAACACTTTTGCTGCCCAGCCTAAATGGGTTTCCAACACCTGTCCAATATTCATCCGGGAAGGTACACCCAGTGGGTTTAAGACAATTTCTACCGGTGTACCGTCCGGCAAGAATGGCATATCTTCCTCCGGTAAAATGCGAGAGATAACCCCTTTGTTACCGTGGCGACCAGCCATTTTGTCGCCTTGACGGATTTTGCGCTTTTGGGCAATGTAACAGCGCACTAACTGATTGACACCCGGTGGCAATTCATCTCCGTTCTCTCTGGTGAACACTTTGACATCAACAATCATACCTTCTTCACCATGGGGAACCCTCAATGAAGTATCCCGCACTTCTCTGGCCTTCTCACCAAAGATGGCCCGCAGCAGTCTTTCTTCCGCGGTCAGCTCGGTTTCCCCTTTGGGTGTCACTTTACCCACTAAGATATCTCCAGGACGAACTTCTGCGCCCACCCTGATAATGCCACGCTCATCAAGGTCCTTTAGAACTTCCTCGCCAACATTGGGAATGTCACGGGTAATTTCTTCCGGCCCTAACTTAGTATCTCTGGCATCACATTCGTATTCTTCAATGTGAATGGAGGTATAGTAGTCCTCTTTAACCATTTTCTCGCTAAGGAGAATGGCATCTTCGTAGTTATAACCCTCCCAGGGCATAAAGGCCACCATCACGTTGCGTCCTAAGGCAAGTTCACCTAAGTCAGAAGAAGGACCGTCTGCCACTATATCTTCAGCATCAACCCACTGCCCTTTGGAAACAATTGGTTTTTGGTTAATGCAAGTACCTTGGTTGGAGCGGGTAAACTTTAGTAACTTATATTTATCCAACCGGCCATCTTCGTCGGCGCGGATTTGCACTTCATTGGCAGTAACCTTTTCCACAACCCCTGCCCGTTTAGCCAAAACCGCCACACCTGAGTCTTTAACAGCTTTGTGCTCAATGCCAGTACCCACCAACGGTGCCTGGGGTTTCAAAAGTGGTACCGCTTGACGTTGCATGTTTGCACCCATCAGCGCCCGGTTGGCATCATCATGCTCCAAAAAGGGAATTAGTGACGTGGCCACACTATAGACCTGTTTAGGCGAAACGTCCATATAGTCCACTCTGGTTACCGGTGACATAATGGTATCTGGCCCCCGGCGGCAGGTGACACGATCTTCTACAAAGTAGCCATTTTCATCCAACGCAACGTTTGCTTGGGCAATTACTTTGTCCTCTTCCTCATCAGCGGTGAGGTAAACTATTTCTTCCGTTACCCTTTTGTTTTCTTTATCCACCTTGCGATAGGGTGTCTCCATAAAGCCAAACTCGTTAATGCGGGCATAGGTAGACAGCGAACCAATCAAACCAATGTTGGGACCCTCAGGGGTCTCAATGGGACACATCCGCCCATAGTGAGAATGGTGAACGTCACGGACTTCAAAGCCAGCCCGTTCCCGAGACAAACCACCGGGGCCCAGTGCTGACAGACGACGTTTGTGAGTCAATTCAGCCAATGGGTTAGTTTGATCCATAAATTGCGACAACTGACTGGAGCCAAAAAACTCTTTAATTGAGGCTACCACCGGTCTGATGTTGATCAGCACCTGTGGAGTAATCACATCAACGTCTTGAATGGTCATGCGTTCCCGCACCACTCTTTCCATGCGGGATAATCCAATGCGGAATTGATTTTGCAACAATTCGCCCACCGAACGCAAGCGACGGTTTCCTAAGTGGTCAATATCATCGGCATGGCCTTCACCCTGCATCAATTTCAGTAGATATTGAACAGTGGCAATGATGTCCTCTTGGGTTAATTCGCGGATAAACTCTCTGTCGACAGGCACCTCTTGTTGTAAAAGACGATCAAATTCTTTCGGTCCATTATCGTCCTTAAAGCGATATAAAATCCCATGTTTTAACTTCTTATGTAGTTTGTAACGACCCACATGAGCCAAGTCATAACGTCTGGGATCAAAGAATAAAGTTGCTAAAAGAGATCGGGCACTCTCAACAGTGGGAGGTTCTCCAGGTCTTAATCTCTTATAAATTTCCACCAACGCATCTTCGTCAGAGTCAGTATTATCTCTGTTTAATGTTTCATTGATATTTTTATCTTCATTAAACAGTTCTAGTATTTGTTGATTAGAAGAATAACCTAACGCTCTAATTAACACGGTGGCTGGTATTTTTCTAGTACGATCGATGCGTACAAACAGATGATCGTTAACATCTGTTTCAAACTCCAGCCACGCACCACGGTTTGGAATTATTGTGGCGCCATAAAGCTTTTTCCCACTTGGATCAATAGATTCTGTAAAATACACTCCAGGTGAACGCACCAACTGGCTGACTATTACCCTTTCGGCACCATTGATGATAAAAGTTCCTTTGTCCGTCATTAATGGGAAATCACCCATAAAGACTTCTTGTTCCTTAACTTCGCCAGTATCTTTGTTAATTAATCTAACTTTTACCCGCAGTGGTGCTGCATAAGTAACATCACGTTCCTTACATTCTTCCACTGAATACTTTGGTTCACCGAGGGAATAGTCCAAAAACTCAAGTACCAAGTTACCAGTAAAGTCCTGGATTGGGGATACGTCCTTAAATACTTCGTGTAGTCCTTCTTTCAAAAACCACTGGTACGAGTTTTTCTGGATTTCAATCAGGTTTGGCAGTTGCATTACTTCTTTGATTTTGCCGAAATTCCATCTTACCCTGGTGCCAACCTTTTCCGGAAAGACCATCTAGCGCATCACACCCCTTATTGATTTAAAGAACAAGCAAAAGCAAGGTTATGGTCCTAACCACTTAACCTCGCTTTTAAACATTATAAGCCTATCTTCTATATTTTGACCCAATAATCAATGTTTCATTCACCTTTTTAATTTCACACCATTAGCCCATAATATAACCATAGAATGGCATTTTTAAATGCTAACACAGATGTCTCTAATTGTCAACCATCATTTAATTTTTTAATATATTAAAAAAGTGCCCGAATAAATCAGGCACTTTTTATTACTTATGGTTAATTACTTAACTTCTACTGAAGCACCAGCTTCTTCAAGTTTAGCTTTAATAGCTTCTGCATCTTCTTTGCTAGCCTTTTCTTTAACTGGTTTTGGAGCGCCATCAACCAATTCCTTAGCTTCTTTCAGGCCTAAACCGGTGATTTCACGAACAACTTTAATTACGTTGATCTTTTTATCGCCAGCAGCAGTCAAGATTACATCAAATTCAGTTTTCTCTTCAGCAGCTTCAGCAGCGCCACCAGCCACAGGAGCAGCAACAGCAGCCACAGGAGCAGCAGCACTTACACCAAATTCTTCTTCAAAAGCCTTAACTAATTCAGACAGTTCGAGAACGGTTAATTCTTTTACCGCTTCTAAAATTTCATTAACTTTAGACATTTTATACTACCTCCGTTATTTTTCATAATTTAAGTTTAGTTTAATTTATATTATGAAGCAGCTTCTGCTTCTTTTTGTTTACGCACAGCTTCAAGCACATAAACAAAGTTTCTGAGATTTGCGGCCAGTACGCTTGCAAAACCGTACATTGGCGCTTGCATACCACCCACAACCTTTGCCAGCAGCACTTCCCGTGAAGGTAGCTCTGCCAAGGCTTTAATTTGCTCTTTATCAACCAGTTTGCCTTCCAAGACCCCAGCTTTAATTTCTATGCCTTCTTTTACTTCTTTAGCAAATTCAGACATGATTTTAGCTGCTGCCACAGGATCTTCGTTACCAAATGCTATTATTGTAGGACCAACTAAATATTCATCCAAGCCCTCGATACCAAGCTCTTTAGCGGCAATTTTGGTTAAAGTGTTCTTGGTAACTTTCATTTCACAACCAGCGGCACGCAGTTTGGCACGCACTGCAGTGATTTTATCAACAGTGATACCACGTTGATTAGCTAAAATGGCCACTTGAGCGTTACCAAGTTTTTCTTTAATCTCTTGCACTGCTAATTCTTTTTGTTTGGTCGGCATTACACAACACCTCCCTTCGCATGGTCAAAGGATTCTTTTAATGTTTCCAGCACCCTTTGCCTATAGTGTCTATACATCAATAAAAAAGGGTCTCTGTAGACAGACACAGAGACCCCACCATTAACCTTGCGGGTAACCTCTTGGCCTGCGCTGGCAAAAATCTTTAAGCATATTAGGCATATGCACCAACGGTCTACAGCTAGAAGTAGATATTAAATTAACTTCGTGTGAGCACTGGCCAAATTAGCCTGTAACTTTGTTCGGGTTAACTTTGACTCCAGGACCCATAGTGCTAGAAACAGTGATACTCTTGATATATGTGCCCTTTACAGCGGCAGGCTTAACTTTAATCAGCGTATCAATGATTGCTTTCATGTTACCATACAGCTTGTCAGCATCAAAGGAAGCTTTACCGATGGGTGTATGAATAATACCTGCTTTATCGGTACGATAGTTCACTTTACCAGCCTTTGCTTCATTAACAGCCTGTGCTACATCCATGGTTACAGTGCCGGTTTTCGGGTTCGGCATTAAGCCACGGGGACCAAGCACACGGCCCAATCTACCAACCAAAGCCATCATATCTGGTGTGGCAATGGCAACATCGAAATCCATCCAACCGCCTTGGATTTTTTCCACCATGTCCTCAGCGCCTACAAAATCTGCACCAGCTGCTTCAGCTTCTTTAGCTTTATCACCTTTAGCAAATACCAATACGGTTTTGGTGGTACCCAAACCATGTGGCAACACTACAGCTCCACGCAACTGCTGATCAGCATGTCTAGGGTCAACACCCAGACGCACTGCCAATTCAACTGTTTCGTCAAACTTGGCCGGAGCCACTTTTTTAACCAATTCCAAAGCTTCTTTAGCGTCATATAGCATGTGGCTATCGACAGCTTTTAGAGCTTCTTGAAACTTCTTGCCATGCTTTGGCATAATATTACCCCCTTTGTGGTTTTAACGGAAACTATCCTCCCACACATTGAGAAAAGAACTAATTAACCTTCAACTATTTCAATACCCATGCTGCGGGCGGTACCTTCCACCATCCGCATAGCAGCTTCCACATCTGCTGCGTTCAGATCTGGCATTTTTAATTCAGCAATCTCTTTTACTTTAGAGCGAGGCACCTTAGCCACCTTTTTAGTGTTCGGTTCCCCTGAAGCCTTTTCAATGCCAGCGGCCTTTTTCAACAGCACTGCTGCCGGTGGGGTTTTTAAAATAAAGCTGAATGAGCGATCCTCATAAACTGTCAGTTCAACAGGAATGATCAAGCCCACCTGTTGAGCAGTTTTTTCGTTAAACTCCTTAACAAACCCCATAATATTTACCCCATGTTGACCAAGGGCAGGGCCTACAGGAGGAGCAGGAGTTGCCTTACCTGCAGGAATTTGTAACTTTACTATTGCAGCTACCTTTTTAGCCACTACTCACACCTCCTCACACGATGTCTAATCAATTTTTTCTATTTGACTGAAATCTAACTCAATGGGAGTTTCCCGTCCAAACATTGATACCATTACTCGCAACTTGCCTTTATCTGGATAAATTTCTTCTATTTCACCCACAAAGTCTTCAAATGGCCCATTGATGACTTTGACCTTTTCGCCAACAGAAAAATTGACTTTAGTACGCGGTTCTTCTTCACCCATTTGCCGAAGAATGGATTTTACCTCTTCTTCGCTCAATGGTATGGGCTTACTACCAGAGCCCACAAAGCCTGTGACACCCGGAGTATTCCGAACAACATACCAAGAGTCATCGGTCATAATCATTTCAACCAATACATACCCAGGAAAGACTTTCTTTTTGGCAATTTTCTTTTTGCCATTTTTAATCTCAACTTCATCCTCCATCGGCACCAGAATACGGAATATTTTTTCTTCCATATTCATCGATTCGATGCGTCTTTCCAAGTTTGCCTTAACTTTGTTTTCATAACCTGAATAGGTATGTACCACATACCAACTTTTATTCATTAAAAAAGGAACCTCACTTATCCTAGAATCAATGACAAGCCAGCACCAAGTATTGAATCCAAAATCCATAGCAGAGCTGACACTACTGCAACCGTTGACAATACAACCCCAGTGTAAGCCATCGTTTCCCGGCGTGTCGGCCAATGAACTTTTTTCAACTCTATTTTAACGCCGTTAAAAAAGCTCTTGACGCCAGCAACACGGCTCCCTTTAGCTGCTTTAGTTGGCTTTTTAGGGCCCTTAGGCTCTTTTTTAGCTAAAGCTGCTCCATCTGCGCCTTGTTTTTTAGAAGCTACCATACATGCCACATCCTTAAACCATGATTACCAGACAAACTTATCTGGTTTCCTTGTGCAAGGTATGACTTTTGCAGAAGGGACAATATTTTTTTAATTCTATTCTACCAGAATCGTTTTTCTTGTTTTTGGTGGTTGTGTAGTTTCTTCTCTTACACTCTGTGCAAGCCATAGTTACGCCCACTCTCATTACGCCACCTCCCCCAAAATAAAAAAGACCTTAATGACGGATTTCAAATTCACTTATCAAATTTATCACAACAATTATGACATGTCAATACTAACCTCGTTGGTGCCAGTATTTATATTTTGCCTCTTCCAATGCCACTATATACCAAAATCCCAGCTTAACATTCCAGCTTCTTATAAGGCTTCGGCATATTTAGATATTATAGTAAAAAGTGGGGTTGCCCCCACTTTTTATAAAAACTAAGCCAGAACCTTGGTTACAACGCCAGCGCCTACGGTACGGCCACCTTCACGAACAGCAAAGCGCAGACCTTCTTCCATAGCGATGGGGGTGATCAGTTGAATGGTGAACTTGGTGTTGTCACCAGGCATTACCATTTCTACACCTTCTGGCAGTTGGATTACGCCAGTAACGTCGGTGGTACGGAAGTAGAACTGTGGACGATAGCCATTGAAGAATGGGGTATGACGACCACCTTCTTCTTTGGACAGTACATATACTTCTGCTTCGAAATGGGTGTGGGGGTTAATGGTACCGGGCTTTGCCAGTACTTGACCACGCTCAATTTCTTTACGGTCAACACCGCGCAATAGCGCTCCAATGTTGTCACCGGCTTCTGCAAAGTCCAGCAACTTACGGAACATTTCTACACCGGTTACCACTGTTTTGCGTGCTTTTTCTTGTAAACCTACAATTTCAACTTCGTCTTGTACCTTTACTTGACCCCGTTCTACACGACCGGTGGCAACGGTACCACGACCGGTAATGGAGAATACGTCCTCAACCGGCATCAAGAATGGCTTGTCGCGATCACGTTCTGGAGTTGGAATGTAGCTGTCCACATTCTTCATCAGTTCCCAGATCTTGCCACACCACTCACAGTCTTCTTTACCACAGCCACACTCTAGGGCTTTCAGCGCGGAACCGGCTACGATTGGTGTGTCATCGCCAGGGAATTCGTATTCGGTTAACAGTTCACGAACTTCCATGTCCACCAGTTCCAGAAGTTCTTCATCGTCTACCATGTCAGCTTTGTTTAAGAATACGCAGATGTATGGTACGCCAACTTGACGGGAGAGCAAAATGTGCTCACGGGTTTGTGGCATTGGACCATCAGCTGCGGAAACCACTAGAATAGCACCGTCCATTTGGGCTGCACCGGTGATCATGTTTTTAACATAGTCAGCGTGTCCTGGGCAGTCCACGTGGGCATAGTGACGAGTATCGGTTTCGTATTCTACGTGTGAGGTGTTAATGGTAATACCGCGTTCACGTTCTTCTGGAGCGTTATCGATTTCGTCGTATTTTCTCAGGGCAGCTCCACCTTTGGTTGCTAATACAGTTGTAATAGCTGCTGTCAGTGTTGTTTTACCATGGTCAACGTGACCGATGGTACCAATGTTTACGTGCGGTTTAGTCCGCTCAAATTTTGCCTTTGCCATTTAAACTTTCCCCCTTGACAAACTTTTACACACTTTTAAGTTATTTCCAAACACCGTTGAAGTTATACTACGTCGTTAGCTGCAAACATTATGTAACTTTCTATACTAATTAATAAATTCCTGCTGGCAATTGTGTTTTTTAACGGATTTTTAATGTATTCATTTATAACATCGGTGGCTTTTGCTGTGGTGTGATAATTGTTTTGTTGTTGAGATATCAGTTAGTTTAAAAACTGGTGCTTTTGCACCGTTCGCTCCGATTCCTTCGCAGGCCAAAACTTAGCGCTCAGCCCGCTAGCTCCGGCGGGTCCCTGGCAAATTCGTCATCCATAACTCAGTTGCCAGCCGCGCACGTCCTATGCGCGGCCCGCCTCCGCCAGCAGCCTTCGCTTAGTTTGGCACTGTTCATCCATATGTCGCTCACTATGCAAAATCACCAGTTTTTATGTTACCTTTTATCCTTTAAGCAACGGCAAAGCCACCTGTGCTTGGTGGTGTCTGACTCCACCTAAGCAATACAACTTTATTACTCTCCACAACAACAAAAGACGACCATATTAGTCGTCTTAATATTTGGTAGCGGCGGCTGGACTCGAACCAGCGACACCACGGGTATGAACCGTGCGCTCTAACCAACTGAGCTACGCCGCCATATTTACTTTGTTTGCATTACTTAATTTTACTGGAGCCACCGATCGGATTTGAACCGATGACCTCATCCTTACCAAGGATGCGCTCTACCTACTGAGCTACGGCGGCATTTGGTTGCGGAGGAGGGACTTGAACCCTCGACCTTCGGGTTATGAGCCCGACGAGCTACCAACTGCTCCACCCCGCGTCAACAAAAGTTATTCTATCATATTTTATTTTTTTGTGCAACCTTTTTAGCAAGGTTTATGGTGGAGGAGATAGGATTCGAACCTATGAAGGCGTTCGCCGGCAGATTTACAGTCTGCTCCCTTTGGCCGCTCGGGCACTCCTCCATTGTTTGGAGCCGACGATGGGACTCGAACCCGCAACCTGCTGATTACAAATCAGCTGCTCTGCCAATTGAGCTACGTCGGCAAGTTTCGCCAGAGCCCACTTGCCCTGGCGCAATAGTAATATTAACAGATTAGTTCTCTTATGTCAACACTATTTTCCCGCTATCAATGTTAACCAAATGATTAACTAAACATCTCTTTTTTCTAAATAGCGTTCAATTTTTCTTTTAACCCTTTGCAAAGCATTGTCAATAGACTTTACATGACGGTTTAACTCTTCGGCAATTTCTTGGTACGACTTACCCTCGAGATAAGACATCAGCACTTTCCATTCCAGGGAACTAAGAATTTCACCCATCTTTTCCTCGATGTCGTCAAATTCTTCCCGGCTAATAATTAGTTCTTCCGGATCTGTGATTTTAGTCCCCGATATGACATCCAGCAGAGTACGATCTGAATCTTCATCGTAAATGGGTTTATTTAAAGACACATAGGAGTTAAGGGGTATGTGTTTTTGTCTGGTTGCCGTTTTAATGGCAGTGATAATTTGCCTTGTAATGCACAGTTCGGCGAAAGCTCTAAAAGAGGAGAGCTTATCCATACGAAAATCACGAATAGCCTTGTATAAGCCAATCATACCTTCCTGGATGATATCCTCACGATCCGCACCAATTAAAAAATAACTGCGGGCTTTAGCACGCACAAAGTTTTTGTACTTGTTGATTAAGTACTCCAACGCAACGTTATCACCCTCCCGGGCAAATTCAACCACTTCCTCATCAACTAACAGATGATAACTTGCGGTCTCTTCTCTTTGTGCATTTGCACTCATCTAATCGCCCCGCCTTCCATTCATTTACAAGCTTTTAAGCACTAGGATCTCACTTTATCTTACCTAGCCTACAAGGACAATTATAACTGAAAGCAAAATGGCTAGTCAACTAAAAAAGATGGCAGGTCCAAACTATAACCCGTTATTGCTTTTGTCTACGCCATTGTTCAAACTTTTTTCTTACCTCTTCGTCCAACCTATTTTCAAGATAATCATCCGCCGGCCGGGAGCTTTTGGCATGCCGCTTAGTTTCCTGATGCATCTTTTTGATTTGGGTTAGCAATTCTTTGGGGGTTAACCGATAGGCGCCACGGCCAAAAATAATTTTTTGTTCATCCCAGTCATAGGTAACCACAAATACCCGAGATTTTTTTAGCAGTTCGCCAACTAGCCTTTCGATCAATGAGTCTGCCGTCTCATCTTGACCAGTGTAATATACGTTAACATTGTTGATCCTTTCAAACTTTTCATACCCCGCTTTGACCAAATGGGCATCGAATACTACCGTCACTTCATTTTTCGACGCTCCAGCAAAGTTAGATAACGTCTCAATAAGTTTGTCCCTGGCATGGTCAAGGGATGTTTCTCTAATCTTTTTATAGTGATCCCAGGCATGGATAATATTATAACCATCTATTACATAGTGATCAGGCATTTCTCTTCCCTTGGTCCCGTTGGCGCACCACTTCATAGGTTAATATGGCGGCCGCCACAGAGGCATTTAGTGAATTAACTTTACCGGCCATTGGCAATCTAACAACAGCGTCACAGGACTCCTTCACCAAACGCCCTAAACCCTTTCCTTCGCCACCAATGACCAACGCTATCGGACCATCTAAGCGGCTGTTCCAGTGCAGTTCAGCACCGTCCATATCGGCACCCACAACCCAGACGCCTCTAGCTTGTAATTTCTTAATGGTCTGAACCAGGTTAGTCACTCTGGAAACCGGTAAATGCTCTATGGCGCCCGCAGAGGCCTTGGACACAGTGGCCGTTAATTGCACCGAACGCCGTTGGGGGATAATCACCCCATGGGCACCGGCAGCATCGGCCGTCCGAATAATTGCTCCCAGGTTATGGGGGTCGTGAATTTCATCCAATAAAATTAGAAAGGGCTCCCCCTCCACAGAATCCAACAAATCATCAATATCCACATATTCCTTGGCCGAAGCCATGGCAGCTATCCCCTGATGGGCATCACCGGCTATTTTATCTAAATATTTTCGTTCAACATTTTGTACTGGCACTTTATTTTGTTTAGCCAAGTTGTAAATTTCTTTTAGATTGCCAATTCTGGCACCAGAAGCTATAAAAATCTTATTGATTGTTCTGCCAGCACGCAATGCCTCTAACACCGGATTACGTCCTGCAATAATATCTTGGGACATTGACCTCACCATAGCCTTTTCAAAGTTATATTTTTACCAGCTTAATTATTTTCTCCCAAATAGCTCAATCTAACTCCTTTAATGTCACCGCAGCTCATAGCCCCTTCCGGGCAGGCTCCGCCCAAACAGCTGGGACCAGCCTGTTTAAAAATAGCCGGCGCCACCTTTTTTACCTCTGTCAACATCTGGTTGGCCACCGCCCGGATTTCCCACTGGGCGCGGTTACAGCAACGTAAATTAAAGAAGTGCATTAGCTCTCGGGCATTCATGGTAACCACAATTTTTGTTTCTGCTGCATTGGGCAACACAAAGCGGGCATCTTCGTAAGCCGAACGCTGGCCACCAAAGCGTTGTACCCATTCATCATACCATTTTTGTATTTGTTCCATCTGGTGATGAAAATCTTGGACCGCTTCTTCCCCCAATTCCCTAACCTTCTGAGGCACAATATAACTGAAGGTTTCGCCCCGATTTTGCGTTGAGGTTTCCCCCACATAACGTTGGGATTGGACACTGAAGCTGGCAATGCGGTGCCGAGTGATTTGGGCCAGCAAGCTTCTGGATACCCCTTCAATGCCAAAGGTAAAGGAAACATGCTCCAGCGGGGTGAAATGTCGCATGTCCATCAATTTTTTTATAAAACCCGCTTGATCCGCCCTGCTGATTCCTTCCGCCAACTGCTCTATGGAAGAGGCGGAGTAGCACAACCGGGCACCCATGGCTACCGTTTCTTCCGGTTGTGGTGTGTACCGCAATAACTTTACTACTAATTCTTTTGCACCCATATTATTCTCCCTTTTCTTGACCGACAACAGCAGATACAACTTGTAATATCTGATTCAGTCGGTCGATATCACCCTTTAGGTATAGATAACCAACCAAGCATTCAAAGGCGGTGCTGTGGCGGTATTCCGTTACGCTGGATCCCTTAGGGGTATGGTGGGATTTAGCGTTGCGACCCCTTTTCACCACCGCCTGTTCCTCCGCAGTCAGTTTATCTTCCAGTGCAAAAAGCACCTTCGCTTGGGTACTGGCCCTAACGTATTTAATGGCCTGCCGATGTAACTGGTTTGCCCGCACTATGCCATAGGTCAACAAAAACCGTCTTACAGCCACTTCATATACAGCATCACCTAAATACGCCAAGGCTAACGGCGGCAACAGATGGGGATTTGCCATCGGTTGGTCAGAGAAACTGATTTCATTCATTTATTTTTTCCACCTGACACCCTGGGGCGTGTCTTCAAGGGTTATCCCCATTTCCTTCAGCCGATCTCTAATCACATCAGCGGTGGCCCAATCCTTTTTCTTCCGGGCTTGCTGACGGACATCAATGATAAGTTCAATCAATTTTTCGGTTAAATCATCATTGCCTGCGGCATCCGGTTGCAGTAATAGCTTACCAGTGGCCACATCCTCTTTAAATACTCCCAGCACCCGGTTAAACACCACAAAAAGTTCAGCCGCTTGTTTTAGCAAGTTTAAAGTCTTTGGGGTTTTACCCGGTGGCAAATTACTCAAATAACCATTTACTTCCCTGGCTAGATCAAACCAAATGGCAATGGCCAGGGCAGTGTTAAAATCATCTTCCATGGCGCTTTCAAAACTTTGTTTAAATTGGTCCAACTTAGCGGAGAATTGATGGTCCAATTCATTTGCGTCGCCACTGATTTCCAAGCTGGATAAGCCTTCGCCGAGGAGGCGGTAACTGGTTTTTATCCGTTCTAAGCCCCGTTGGCTGGCGGCCAGCTTTTCGTCGTCAAAATCCAGTGGACTGCGGTAATGGGTTGACAGCAAATAAAAGCGAACCACTTCACCGGGGAACTGATTGAGAATATCCCGCACCAAAAAGAAGTTGCCCAAGGACTTGGACATTTTTTCTTGATTGACGGTGATAAACCCATTGTGCATCCAATAGTGGGCAAAGGGACTGCCGGTGGCAGCTTCCGATTGAGCAATTTCATTTTCATGGTGGGGAAAAATCAAGTCAAAGCCACCACCATGGATGTCAAAGCCAGTTCCCAAGTATTTTAAAGCCATGGCAGAGCATTCTATGTGCCAACCGGGCCGACCTAAGCCCCAAGGGCTTTGCCAACTGGGCTCACCGGGTTTAGCCTTCTTCCACAGGGCAAAATCCATGGGGTGTTTTTTAATTTCATTAACTTCCACCCGGGCGCCGGCCTGCATTTCATCCAGTGATCGACCGGACAACTTACCATAGTTAGGAAATGCATGGACATCATAAAACACATCCCCAGCCACATCGTAGGCGTAACCTTTATCAATCAAGGTTTGAATGATATCAATAATTTCAGTGATGTGTTCTGACACCTTGGGGTGATTGTCAGCCCGTTTAACATTCAAAGCATCGGCATCGGTAAAATACTCGTTAATATAGCGTTGGGCTAAATTTAGCGGGTCATCCCCCTCTTCGTGGGCCCGCTTAATAATTTTGTCATCCACATCGGTAAAATTCTGAATGTAAGTAACATCGTAACCCTTATACTGTAAATATCTGCGCACCGTATCAAACACTATCAACGGCCGAGCGTTTCCTAAGTGTATGTAGTTATATGTTGTCGGGCCACAAACATACATACTTACTTTACCAGGGTCTCTGGGCGAAAACTGCTCTTTTTTCCTGGTGAGAGTATTATAAAGTTCAATCACAACTTTGGGCCCCCTTCTTCAGTTCATTCTTCAACATGTGGTTTTCCCGCTCCAGCTCATCCACCCGTTTCTCTAACCGCTGCATGGCCTGGTTTAAAGCGGTAATCGCATCGGCCACCGGGTCAGGTAGTAGATCGTGACGCAGGTCAATTTCAGGCACCGTTCCCACCCGTTGCCCGTTTCTAACCACAATTTTTCCCGGAACACCCACAACGGTACAATTGTCCGGAACTGGTTTTAAAACCACCGATCCGGCACCAATCTTAACATTGTCCCCCACGCAAAAGGAACCCAGCACTTTGGCGCCGGAGCTGATCACCACATTATTGCCAATGGTGGGATGGCGCTTACCCTTTTCTTTCCCGGTACCACCTAAAGTTACCCCTTGATAAATGGTGACATTGTCCCCCACTTCAGCGGTTTCACCAATTACCACCCCGGCGCCGTGGTCGATAAATAAGCCTTCACCAATTTTGGCGCCCGGGTGAATCTCAATGCCGGTAATGAACCGGGAAAATTGGGAAAGCATCCGTGCTGGTAAAAACCATTTTTTCTTATACATCCAGTGGGCTAACCGATGGGTCATAATGGCGTGTAGCCCTGGATAAGTCAACAAAACTTCCAACGTGCTTTTTACAGCGGGGTCCCGCTCAAATACCACTTGGATTTCTCTCTTTAATCTATTAAACATCGGGGTTCACCTCCCCAGCAATACATCATAATAACGTTTATTATTTTAACTTGCCTTCTAAAACAGTATTCAATCTGGCCACCGTTCGGTTGATGCCCAGTATCGGTATAATTTGATATAATTCCGGACCGTGGGTTTGTCCGGTTAATGCTACCCGCAAGGTCATATAAACCTTTTTACCACCAAAACCAAGTTCCTTAGTTAATTCTTTTAGCATTCCCTTAACAATGGTTTCGGTTAATTCACTGCTGCTCAGTATTTTTTGTTTCATGGCATGCAAAACCTGGGGCACTTCCTCGATGGTCAGTGCTTCCTTGGCGGTTTGATCTTCTAATTTCACCTCATCAGCAAAGAAGATCTCCACATGGTTGACGATTTCAGATAAGTTATTAACATATTTTCTGGTGGCATCAACAATTTGTTTGGCCAACTTTATGTCTTCCGGAGCCAGTTCCGTTGGCATATAACCTGCCTGCTGCAAATACGGCAAAGCCATGTTGGTGACATAATCCAAATCGCTGTTGCGAATATAAACCCCATTTAAGTAGTTTAACTTGTCTAAATCAAATACCGCCGGGCTCTTAGACACCTTATCCAACGAAAATAAGTTCTTCAATTCATCCAGCGACATAACTTCTTCTTCTCCCCCGGGTGACCAACCTAAAAGGGCTAAAAAGTTTACCAATGCCTCTGGCAGATAACCCAAGTTTTGATACTGTTCAATGGATGTGGCTCCATGACGCTTGGACATTTTACTGCGGTCTTTGCCCAAGATTAACGAAACATGAGCAAAGGTGGGTTTTTGCCAACCCAAAGCATCATATATTAAAATTTGTCTGGGGGTGTTGGAAAGATGTTCCTCGGCCCGCACCACATGGGTAATGTTCATATCGTGGTCATCCACCACCACCGCAAAATTATAGGTGGGGATGTTATCGGATTTCATGATAATAAAATCGCCAATGCCGTTACTTTCAAACTCTACCTGCCCCCGCACCTCATCATTAATGGTGATAATCTGATCCTGGGGCACTTTAAATCTCAGCACCGGTTTACGGCCTTCGGCCTCAAATTTAGCTTTGTCTTCAGGACAAAGATTGCGACAACGGCCTAAATACCGGGGCAGTTCTCCCTTAGCCATTAAAGCTTCCCGCTCGGCTGCCAATTCTTCTTCACTGCAATAACAGTAATAGGCATGCCCTTCATCCACCAGTCTTTGGGCTAATTCACGATACTTGGGCAAACGTTCTGTCTGTCGATATGGGGCGTTGGGACCACCTACTTGGATTCCTTCATCCCAATCCATACCCAGCCATTTAAGGGCACCCAAAATATTTTCTTCCGATTCACGGCTGGAACGCTCTAAATCTGTGTCCTCTATCCGTACAATAAACTGCCCACCATGATGGCGTGCATAAAGCCAGTTAAATAGAGCGGAACGCGCTCCACCAATATGTAATGGCCCCGTAGGACTTGGGGCAAAACGAACCCGAACAGTCAAAAAAGCTTCCTCCTCCATACTTAAAATTTGTTAGATCTCTAGTTGGATATTATACCACCTTTAGGCAAGGAGACACAACTTATTGCAATGTCATCACTATTTGCCAGCGTAGGTGGACTAAGAATGCATTGCTTCATGAACCTAGGTTACTTTAGCGGGTCGGCGTGGAAACCACCCCCTACCACAAAGGAGGCTGTTGGCGGCAATTCATGCCTGCCGGAATCAGGCATCGACGTCTTAACAATAAAAGTGTTCTCACTAAAAGAGCCCCCTTCCGTCACAGGAAGGGGGCTTCAACAGCCAAATAAATTCTAACGGAAAATCATTTTAAGGTATTTACCACTACTTCTTCTGCATTTTTGCCCAGGAATCCTTTAATGACACTATCCGGTTAAATACTGGCAATTCACTGGTGGTGTCTGGGTCAACACTGAAATATCCCTGTCTAAGGAACTGGAACCGCTGGCCAACTTTAGCCTCCGCCAAACAAGGTTCCACAAAGGACGACAATACTTCTAACGAGTTTGGATTTAAGTTTTGTTTAAAATCTACACCCTTTTCGTCCTCCGGATTTTCCTTTACAAAAAGATGATCATACAAACGCACTTCAGCCTTTACCGCATGGGATGCAGAAACCCAATGCAGTGTACCTTTAACCTTCTTGCCCGAGGTATCACTGCCACTGCGGGTTGTGGGGTCATAGGTACAACGAAGTTCAATAATCTCGCCCGTTGTTTCATCTTTAATCACTTGCTCGCATTTAATAATATAAGCGTGTTTTAATCTCACTTCCCGACCGGGCGCCAGCCGGAAGAATTTCTTGGGCGGATCCTCCATAAAGTCATCTTGTTCAATATAGACAACCTGGGAGAAGGGCATTTTACGGCTGCCCAATTCGGAATTTTCTTGGTTGTTGGCCGCATCCATCCATTCCACTTGATCTGCAGGATAGTTTTCTATCACCACTTTTAACGGGCGCAACACCGCCATCAACCGCGGGGTTTTAAAAATTAAATCCTCACGGATGCAGTGTTCCAACAGCGCTATATCTACCGTGCTCACCGCCTTAGCCACGCCAATGCGCTCACAGAAGTCCCGAATTGCTTCGGGAGTATAACCACGGCGCCGCAGACCAGAGATGGTTGGCATTCGGGGGTCATCCCAACCCTTGACATAGCCCTCCTCCACCAATTGACGGAGTTTGCGTTTACTCATCACAGTATGGCTAAGGTTGAGACGGGCAAATTCAATTTGCTGGGGCTTTGATGGTAGCCCTCCATCCACGTTATTGACCACCCATTCATAAAGTGGTCGGTGATCTTCAAATTCACAGGTACAGATGGAGTGGGTAATTCCCTCGATGGCATCCGAAAGGGGGTGAGCAAAATCATACATCGGATAAATGCTCCACTTGTCCCCGGTGCGGTGATGTTTTGCCTTTTGAATTCGGTAAATCACCGGGTCACGCATATTCAAATTGGGAGAAGCCATATCAATTTTAGCCCGCAGCACCCGGGAACCATCAGCAAACTCTCCCGCCTTCATCCGCTCAAAGAGATCCAGATTCTCTTCAATGGTGCGGTTGCGATAGGGACTTTCTTTGCCCGGTGCTGTTAAAGTGCCACGATATTCCCGTATTTCTTCCGCACTTAAATCGTCCACATAAGCTTTTCCGGCCTTGATTAGTTGAACAGCGTAATTATACAGGCTATCAAAATAATCCGAAGCATAGTAAAGCCTATCGTCCCAGTCATAACCCAGCCATTTAACATCCTCTTGAATGGATTCAACGTATTCCACATCTTCTTTACTGGGGTTAGTATCATCAAATCTTAAATTGCAAAGGCCTTTATATTCCAGCGCTAAACCAAAGTTCAAGCAAATTGATTTAGCATGTCCAATATGTAAATAACCGTTTGGTTCCGGTGGAAAACGGGTATGCACTTCACCGTTGTTTTTCCCCGCTTTGAGATCATTATCAATTATATCATGAATAAAACTGGTAAATTTGTTGTTCATGAACCATGACTCCCTTATCTATTTTGTGAAAACTGAAAACCCGTCACAAAATGTCTACTTTCCACATATTATCCAAAAACCCTTTTTCTTATAAGCAAAATCTTGATTAAGCCCTAAGGATGGTGCAAACGGCATAGGCCCCAATGCCTTCTCCGCGGCCGGCAAAGCCCAAATGTTCAGTGGTGGTTGCCTTCACATTGACAGCACCGGGTTCCACCTGCAGCGCATTGGCTATGTTTTGTTGCATCAGATTAATATGGGGTGCCATTTTTGGCGCTTGGGCCACCACCACGGCATCCAAGTTGTTCAAAACATAGCCCGCCGAAAGGATGATGTCTTTAACCTCTTGCAATAACAGCATACTGGAAATACCTTTGTACCGTACATCGGTATCGGGGAAATGTCGGCCAATATCCCCCTCACCGGCAGCACCTAACATCGCATCCATAATGGCGTGAGTTAACACATCGGCATCGGAATGGCCCGCCAGTCCCAGGTGATAGGGGATATTTACCCCGCCTATAATCAGCGGTCGGTCAGTCACTAATTTATGTACATCATAACCAATACCTACTCGCACTGTTCCCGCCTCCTTTGGAGAATAGATTCAGCCAACAGCATGTCTTCCGGTGTGGTAATTTTAATATTTTCGTAATTCCCCGGCACAATATAAACACTATGCCCTAAATATTCCACCAAAGAAGCATCATCTGTGCCCAAAAAATCATTTTCTTTTGCATGTTGATAGGCACGCAAAAGCAACCGATAATTAAAAACCTGGGGGGTTTGGACCTGCCATAGCCTTTCCCGGGGCGGCGTGCTGACTACTCTACTCTGACCATCAATAACCTTAATGGTGTCCTTGGCCGGCACCGCCACCACCACGGCCGCTTTGTCCAACGCTGCCTCCGCCGCTTTAGAAAGTATTTCCTCAGTAATTAGCGGCCTGGCTCCATCATGCACCATCACAATGTCCTCATCTTGGGCAGCAAGGGCCAACAAACCATTATAAACTGAGTGCTGGCGGTGATTCCCTCCGGGAACCACCACCAGCACTTTATTAAAGCCATAGCGTTCTACAATTTGCTGGCGGCACCATTCAACTTCCTGCTCACCCACCACCAACACCACTCCGCTAATTGTCGGTGATTTTTCAAAGATTTTTAATGTGTGTGCCAACACTGGCCAGCCATCAAGCTGTAGATACTGTTTCTTTGTTTTAGCACCCATCCTACTGCCGGTGCCGGCAGCAGGGATTACCGCGTATGTATTAGCCAACGGCATTCACCTCATTATTATGGTCAGATTCTGCCCGACGATCGCCGTTTTTAGGTTTAGCAAAAATCATCCTGCCTGCCGCGGTCTGCAATACGCTGGTTACTAAGACAGTGATAGCTTGCCCCATATGACGTCTGCCGCCATCCACCACTATCATGGTGCCATCATCTAAGTAAGCAAGGCCTTGACCCATTTCCTTGCCTTCTTTAACCACCTGCACCACCATTTCTTCCCCGGGTAGCACCACCGGTTTTACCGCGTTGGCCAATTCATTAATGTTGAGCACTTTAACACCATGCAACTCAGCCACTTTGTTTAGGTTAAAGTCATTGGTTAAAATTTTTGCCCCTAGTTTTTCTGACAGTTTCACTAATTTAGCATCAACTTCCGCAATATCATCTAAACTGCGCACATTTTCATATATCTGCACCTTAATATCCGGAATATTTTTACGCATATGATTTAAAATATCCAGCCCCCGGCGACCACGGTTACGCTTTAACAGGTCTGCCGAATCAGCTATGTGACGGAGCTCATCCACAACAAAGGTTGGTACCAATAAAACCCCTTCAATAAAGCCACTCTCACAAAGTTCAGAAATCCGACCATCAATGATGACACTGGTATCTAGAACCTTAACGGTGCCACCACCCTTGGCATCGCCTTTAATGGCTTTATCTTTACCAAAGGGCATAAAGTTAGATACTAAGGTTAACAATTCTTCCCGTTTTTTTATTCCCACCGAAAGACCTAAATAACCCAGTAATATCGTGCTAAGTAACCAAATCCCTTTACCCAGCGGGCCCATAAAGGCCAAAATAGAACCCAATAGATTAGCTATTATAAGTCCAAATATTAAACCTACCGCCCCCATCACCAAGTCTGAAGTGGGGGTTTTTGCTAAGTATTGGTCAATATAGGCGGTTATACGCAAAGACACCTTAATGATTAGCGGAGATAAAAACACTCCAATTAATGCCCCTGCTATTGTAGTTAAAACTATAAGTCCAATTTTTAATTGCGGTATTTTTTCTGATAAGGCTATTAAATCATGAGAATGGATATACAAGCCTATGTAAAATCCCAAAGCCGCAAACAACAACACCAACATGCCACGAATAGACTTTTTTATCAATATCGCTTTCACCTCCTTTACGATAATAATATTGTTACTATTTTATACTGTACATTATAGAGAATTATCCATCACTAATTCAATCGTTTAGCGAAAAAAACCTGCAATAAAATTATAAGAGTAAAATAAAATACGTCAGAATAATGCTCTGACGTAAAATTTAGGCTAAGGCTTTCTCAATTAGCAGTTGGGCTTTTTCTTCTTCTACCTCAGTCGCCAAAACCAATTCACTTAACAATATTTGCCGGGCACTCTCTAACATTTTCCGTTCACCGGAAGAAAGCCCTTTTTCTTTATCTCTTTTAAATAAATTCCGCACAACTTCAGCCACTTTATAGATATCACCGCTTTTAATCATTTCTAAGTTAGCCCGATATCTACGGTTCCAGTTACCTGTTGCTGGCACAGAATCTTGTTTCAGTATGTTCATTACCTGTTGCACTCCGGCATCGTCTATCACTTCGCGCAATCCTGTGCTGTTGCTACCATTGCTGATTGGGATCATTACCTTCATATCACCCACAGGAAGCCGCAATATATAGTAATTGCGTTTCTCACCCAGCACTTCCTTCTCCTCAATAGCTTCAATTACACCTGCGCCATGCATAGGGTAAACCACTTTGTCCCCAATATTGTACAAGGCCGCTCCCCCTTTCATTTCAACCATAGTATATCACAAATTAGCACCGTTGTCAAAATAAGTTTATAATTATAGCACAGCGTTGTGAATAGTGTCAATATAAAATTTAAACTGTGTTCGTTTGACAAACACCTCAAACGAACACTATAATTTATCTAAACATGAACACATACTAAAGGAGTGGTGCTAGTGTTAAAAGATTTAATGGCAGATAATTTTCAATATGCTGTGGCTGAACAGGTTTTATGCAATGGTAGCATTTTAGATATTTTAAACCGCCATCAGGAGTGCTCAACTAAAATACAGCGATCAATAATAAAAACAGTTACCACCTGTGGTTGTGTGCAAATTCAACTTAAAAAGTATGAGCTACCGAAAAACGCATCCCTTATGGACTTAAAGTCCACCTGTACCCCCAGTGTAACCGGCAGTCTTTGCCCCAACTGCAGAGAAAAGATAGAGAATGAAATTGGCCGTTCCCTAGTATATCTAGCTGCCACCTGTAACTCGTTGGATATAAATTTATTCGATGTCATTATTAAAGAACACCATAAAATGCAATTATTGGGGCAATATAATATAACTTAATCCAATATACTTAATTTTTGCTTAAATTAAACATGTAAAAAGAGGCTGTTGCAAAAAGCAGTGTAGGGGCAGGTTTCCATGCCTGCCCCTAGCACCAAACCTACGTTACTTGGCGGGTCGGCGAGGAAACTGACCCCTTACGGTGGGTTTTGTAACAGCCTCTTTGCTCAAATTCGATCTTGCAATAACTTATCCCGGTAACGACACAGGCCGTCTTTTATAGACCTGGCGCGCACTTCACCAATGCCTTCAACATCATCCAATTGCTCAATACTGGCGTTTAATATTTTTGGCAAGGTCTCAAAGGTATTGACCAGATTGTCTATTACCGGCACTGGCAGTCTAGGTATTTTGCGCAATAATCGGTAACCCTTCGGTGTAACATTTTCGTCCAATATACTCTGACTGCCTGAATAACCTAAAGCCCTAGCAATTAGCACTAAATCAAGCAAATCTTCCGCTGGCCAGCTATTGATAATATCTAAAATATGCTCTGGCGGTTTTTCAATGTCCGAGGCGTAATCCTGAATAATTAAAATACCATCGGTTTCTACATTGACTACCAATTCGTCCATTTGCATGGTAATTAGGCGACCCTCTGTGCCCAATTCACTGATGTATCTTTCAATTTCTTTCACTACTCTAAGTACCATTTCTAAGCGTTGAATCACTCGACAGACATCGTATAACGTAACGTTGCCCTCGAACTCTAAAATGGACAGTTCTAATATTACTTGGTCTAAAACCGAACGATACTTTTCTAGCGTTTGGATGGCTTGATTTGCTTTGGTTAAGATAACCCCTATTTCCCTCAAGACATATTTTAAATTGCCCTTGTATAATGTAATTACCCCACGACGTTGAGAAATCGATATTACCAAAGCCCCGGTCTGCTTAGCCACCCGCTCGGCTGTACGATGTCTGATACCGGTTTCAGTGGAAGGTATCACTAGGTCGGGGATCAGTTGGGTATTGGCAGCAATGATGCGCTTAGTATCCTCCGATAAAATAATTGCCCCATCCATTTTAGCCAGCTCATATAAAGATGCCGGGGTAAAGTCAGCATTAATTCCAAAACCACCCTCAGCAATTTCTAAAACCGATGGTCGGTCTGCAATCACAATTAACGCCCCGGTTTTAGCCTTTAATATATTCTCTAAACCATCCCTTAATGGAGTGCCCGGAGCAACCTTGCGCAAAACTTGAAGTAATTTATCTTCAAAGGCTTCGTCTTTAATCATGTTGCCCCTCCTTAACCCATTAATGCCACTTCAATGGCTTCGGCCACGGTATTGATCTGGTAAACTTCTATACTTGGAAATGTCGTTTTATTGATATTGGTCCTTGGTACTAAAGCCTTTTTAAATCCCATGTTCTCAGCCTCTTTTAATCTTCTATCCAGTGCAGTCACCGGTCGGACTTCACCAGTCAAACCAATTTCACCCACCACCACCATATCATTATCAACCATTATTTCTTTAAAACTGGAGGCCAATGCTATGGCCACAGCCAGGTCGACAGCAGGTTCCAACAGCTTCACTCCACCCACAACGTTGACATAGGCATCGTAGTTCCCCATCCGTAGGCCCACTCGTTTTTCTAGAACAGCCATAATTAGGGCCACCCGGTTGTGATCCACACCGGTGGTCATCCGCCTGGGTAAACCAAAGGATGTTGGGCACACTAACGATTGAATTTCTACCAATATTGGCCTGGTGCCCTCAACACTGGGAACCACCACCGAGCCCGGTGCAGTGGAGAAAGGGTGTCTCGCCATAAATAGCATTGATGGATTGGCCACTTCCTTTAACCCCTCGCCCTGCATTTCAAAGATACCCAATTCATTGGTGGAACCATAACGATTTTTAACTGTACGCAGAATGCGGAAGGCTTGATGTCGATCCCCTTCAAAGTAAAGCACGGTATCCACCATGTGTTCAAGCACCCTTGGCCCGGCCAATGTTCCCTCCTTAGTAACGTGTCCGACAATAAATATAGATATGCCATAGTGCTTTGCATATCGCATTAAACGGGAGGTACATTCTCTAACTTGGGAGACACTCCCCGGTGCAGAACTAATGTCAGCTTGTATCATCGTTTGTATCGAGTCTATTATCACTACCCTTGGCGATAACTGTGACAATTGTTCGCAAATAATATCAATATCTGTTTCGCAAGCTAGGTACAGGTTTGAGTTATTAATGCCCAGTCGTTTGGCCCTTATTCCCACCTGTTTGATAGATTCTTCACCGGACACATATAGCACTTTGCCCCCTGCACTTAAGCTATTGGCCGCCTGTAGCAGCAAAGTAGATTTTCCAATGCCCGGGTCACCGCCAATCAATACCAGTGACCCCGGTACCACTCCATCACCGAGCACTCGGTCCAGTTCCCCAATGCCGGTGGAGTACCTTTCCTCTTGGGCCAATGGAACCTCTGAAAGTAGCATTGGCATCGGGGCACTGTTTGCCTTTATTTTTTTCTTTACTGGTGAAGAAACTTCCTCAACCAAACTGTTCCAAGCATCGCAGTTGGGACACCTACCTAACCAACGCGGTGATTGGTGGCCACATTCTTGACACAAAAAACTGGACTTTGCGCGTATGCCAATCACCCCCTTCCAGTTTTTCTCACTAAATATTAATTATAACATGTTAACAAAAAAGGGAATAGGGTAAAGGTATCGTATAACGTACCCTTACCCTAATAATAATAGTATTTTAGTGGTTTTATACTGTGCGTACTACCATTTCACCATCTAATACGTCCATTTTTACTTTATCACCGTGTTTGATGTGGCCCGCCAACAGTTCCTCCGATAACTTATCTTCGACCACCTTTTGGATCTCCCGCCGCAATGGCCTAGCGCCATATTCTTCACTAAAGCCCCGCTCGGCCAACATAGCTTTGGCCTGATCAGTAAACTCTAAGTAAATATCTTTCTCTGCCATCCGTTTGGTGACCTCACCAAGCATTAAGCCGACAATTTCTTTAATATGTTCCCGAGACAAGGCATGGAAGTAAATAATTTCATCTATCCGGTTTAAAAATTCCGGTCTGAATGTCCTTTCCAATTCTTTTTTCAGTGAATGTCTGATCTCTTCTGCTTTATTATCATTGTCTTCACCAGTGCGAATGCCCACCACCGGTGTTTGCTTTAGCCTTTGAATGCCGACGTTGGAAGTCATGATAATCACAGTGTTGCGAAAATCTACCGTTCGTCCTTTGGCTTCGGTAAGGCGGCCGTCCTCTAAAACCTGTAGTAATATATTGAATACATCTGGGTGAGCCTTTTCAATTTCATCCAATAAAACAACGGAGTAAGGACGGCGTCGAACGGCTTCGGTCAACTGGCCCCCCTCATCATAACCAACATAACCCGGAGGTGAACCGATTAACCGTGATACAGTATGTTTCTCCATGTACTCTGACATGTCTATCCGCACCATGGCATCCTCATCGCCAAACATGGCCTCTGCCAGCGCCTTAGCCAATTCGGTCTTGCCCACACCGGTGGGGCCAAGAAAGATGAAAGAACCGATGGGCCGTTTCGGGTCCTTTAGACCAGCTCTGGTGCGGCGAACGGCCCTAGCCACCGCCTGAACAGCTTCCCCTTGACCCACAACCCGTTGATGCAGTATTTCCTCCAATTTCAGCAACCGCTCTGATTCATTTTGGGCCAACTTTTGCACCGGCACTCCTGTCCAACTGGAAACAATATGGGCCACTTGTTCTTCATCCACCACCAAGTTTTCATTTCCTTGTTGCTGTTTCCAATGGGTTCTTTGTTCTTCAAGTTGTCGCTGAAGTTCCTTTTCTTGATCCCTTAGCTTGGCAGCCTTTTCAAACTCTTGGTTGTTTACCGCCGACTCTTTTTCTGACTTAATCTCTGCCAATTTGTTTTCTAAATCCTTCATGTCCGGAGTGGCGGTATATGCTTGCATCCGTACTCTGGAAGCCGCTTCATCCACTAAATCAATGGCTTTATCGGGTAAAAAACGATCCGTTATATAGCGATCAGATAGTTTTGCTGCCGCCTTTAGGGCTTCATCAGATATGCGTACCCGGTGGTGAGCTTCGTACTTATCTCTTAGGCCCTCCAGTATTTGAACGGTTTCCTCCACAGTGGGCTCTGCCACTGTCACCGGTTGAAAACGTCGTTCCAAAGCGGGATCCTTTTCAATATGCTTACGGTATTCGTCAAGGGTGGTGGCCCCAATGGTCTGGAATTCGCCTCTGGCCAAAGCCGGTTTCAGTATATTGGAGGCGTCAATGGAACCCTCTGCTGCCCCTGCACCAATTAAAGTGTGCAATTCATCAATAAACACAATGACATTGCCGTCTTCTTTGACTTCATTAATAAAGTTTTTTAGACGATCCTCAAAGTCACCACGGTACTTGGTGCCCGCCACCATAGCGGATAAATCCAACGTGATAACCCGCTTATTTCTTAAAGTCTCCGGTACATCGCCTTTAACAATCAATTGCGCCAAGCCTTCGGCAATGGCTGTTTTACCTACGCCCGGTTCTCCCACCAGCACCGGATTATTTTTAGTCCGTCTGCTCAACACTTGAATTACTCGCTCAATTTCCTTTTGGCGGCCCACAACCGGGTCCAGTTTTCCTTCCCGCACCATGGCATTTAAGTCCCGACCAAACTCGCTAAGTGTTTTTGACGGTTTACCCATACCACAACTGCCACCGGAGCAGCCGCCACCCTTATCGCCCATATGCATATCGTTATTGGGGTTATCTGCATTGTTAATACCGCCAAGCATTTGTACCAACAAACTTTGCACCCGATTAATATCTGCACCCATTGCCACCAATATTTGCGCCGCCACCCCTTCCCCTTCATGGATTAGGCCCAGCAACAAATGCTCAGTGCCAACATAGTTATGTCCCATTCTATTGGCGTGCAAAACCGCCAGCTCAATTACCCTTTTGCCCCTAGGTGTTAAAAATAGTTCTTGATTTTTTAACGTCCCTTGGCCTTTGCCAACTAATTTTTCTACACTTGCTCTGACACCATTGGCATCAATTCCTAACTGTTTTAACACTTGGGCGGCCACTCCCTGCCCCTCACTGATTAATCCTAAAAGTATATGTTCAGTACCAATGTAAGGGGTATTCATATTTTTAGCCTCTTCTTGGGCCAATGCTATTACTTTTCTGGCCCGTTCAGTAAATTTAGCAAACATGTTACTCCTCCTTACAACTATTTATTAATATTCAACTCATCTCTCACTGTCTTGGCCCTCAATACATCCCTTTCTTGGGCACTTAATTCTCGATTAGCCTGTTTTTGCAAATAAGCCGGCTGTATCATCACCAATAGTTGGTTTAAAACGCTGGCATCCACACCTTCTATTATTCTCAGATTTACTCCTAATTTTACCTCGGATATTAGTTTCATTGTTTCATCAGTGGTTAGCAATCTGGCATATTTTAAGGTGCCATAGGCTCTAAATATGCGATCCTCCAATTGGTACTTGTTATCATGATGTACCGCTTGTCTGGCGGCCCGTTCTTGGTCGATAATCTGTCTGATAATTGAACTCAATTTATCAATAATCTCTTCTTCACTAAGCCCCAGTGTCACTTGATTTGATACTTGATATAAATTGCCCATTGCCTGGGTTCCTTCGCCGTATAGACCCCTGACGGTAATTCCCAATTTGGCAATGGCATTAATTATCGGATTAATTTGCCTTAACATGGTCAAACCTGGCAGGTGCAGCATTACCGAAGCTCTCAAACCAGTGCCTACGTTGGTGGGACAAGCGGTTAAGTATCCCAACTGGGCAGAATAGGCATAGTCTAGCACCTGTTCTAAATCATCGTCCAGGTTATTGGCCAATTCCCAAGCCTTTTCCAATTGTAGCCCAGGTAGTAAACATTGAATGCGCAAATGATCCTCTTCATTTAGCATAATGCTAAAAACCTCATTCTCACTTAAAACCACTGCTTTTTTTTGATAGTCCTTCAATAAATCTGGACTTATCAGGTGTTTATCCATTAAAACCCGCCGTTCAACCGGTGTTAACTCACCCATATTGAGAAGTTCTAGTTTGTTTAACTGTTGATTGGATTTTGATACCGCCTGTTGTACTGCATGAAAAACTGCTTCTGCATCAGTGGTGGACATGCTATTGGGGAACGGAATCCCACTGAGGTTTCTGGCAATTCTAATCCGACTGCTGGTTATTACATCGCCCTCCGGTCCATCACTGTTCATCCAGCTACTATGGGCATTGTTTACTATATCTTTAATTCCCATCAGAACTCCTCCTTATTGCAACTGCTGTTCCAAAGAGCGTATTTTGTCCCGTAACTTTACGGCTTTCTCAAATTCCTCTTTACTGACCGCTTCCTGCAGTTTTGCTTTTAATAACCGAATATCCTTTTCCAATCGCGCTCTGCCGCCTGTGCGTTTGGGAACTTTCCCGGTATGTTGCATTGTACCGTGAATGCGTTTTACCAAAGGTAATATTTGTTCTTCAAAGGTCTCATAACACTGATCGCAGCCAAATAATCCACCTTTAGTAATCTTGGTATCAGTGCTACCACATTTGGGGCAAGCCACAGAGCCACTCTTTTTCAAGCTGGGACTATAACCGCAGCCCATTAGACCACTGAGAAAATTATTTAAATTAAAATCTGAACCAAACCCCCATGTCTCCTGTTGCAGTTCCCCGGCACAGTACTCACATACATTCATTTCAGTTTTTTGATTATTTATTACCTGCATCAAATGTACAGTTGCCGGGCGCTTATGGCACCGCTCACAATTCATTTATTTACGCCCCCTAATAGTTATTTTTATTATCCTTGATAACTGCAGAAACCATGGCTTTTAAAATGTTAGCCCTTAGTTTATCCCGCCAGGGTAGTTCTATTTTTAACACTGCCCTATCTATGGCTGCCTGCATAATGTTATATTCTCGCTCAGTGATGATCTCTTCATCAAACAATCTCTTTAATACGCTGCCAGCAACCTGTTGACTGGTGTCGTCCCCCACCAATTGATTAAATTCTTCCAACCAAGCAAAGCGGTTATCCAGTGGAACTTGCTCTATCCGAATATAACCACCACCACCCCGCCGACTTTCAACAATATAACCATGGCCAATGGTGAACCTGGTGGATAAAACGTAGTTTATTTGCGAGGGTACGCAGTTAAATTTACTGGCTAGTTCATTTCTTTGAATCTCTATTAATCCTTTTTTACTTTGGTTTAACAAACTCTTTAAGTAGGCTTCAATGATGTTAGACATGCTGGACATATTTTTATTATCACCTTCTTTAGAAAAGCTTATCATTTTGACTTTGATTTTGACTTTGATTTTGACTTTGACTGACCTTTGTAATCAAAGTATACCACTTTTGACCAGTATTTATACAAGGTTGATTTTTATTTGTTTTTTATCGTTATGGTTAGTTTTTGCTTAATAACGCAAATTATGTTAGTCTAATTTACTAAAATATATTTTTGTTCCGGTATACATGGTTTATGGTAGAAATTCTGCTGTATTACAAAACGCAAAAAATAAAACCGCTAGGTATAAACACCTAACGGTTTTAGTAATGGCTCCTCGAGTAGGACTCGAACCTACAACCTACCGGTTAACAGCCGGTTGCTCCACCATTGAGCTATCGAGGAATAAATTAATTCTGGCGGCGACCTACTCTCCCAGGGATAAACCCAAGTACCATCGGCCCTGCAGAGCTTAACTTCCGTGTTCGGTATGGGAACGGGTGTACCCTCTGCGGCAAAGCCACCAGAAAAACT